>CAZQNB010000019.1:290-23458 GCA_964594545.1 uncultured bacterium
TTGGAAATACCATGAAGCGCATGCCCTCTCGTAACCTCGTTAGGGATCGATGTAGTAATGGCGATGGCTCTGTCAATGAGGCCTGCTTGTGTTAAGGCTTTGGAAATACCATGAAGCGCATGCCCTCTCGTAACCTCGTTAGGGATCGATGTAGCAATGGCGATGGCTTCGTCAATGTTGCCTTCTTGTATTAAGGCTGAGGAAATACCATGGAGCATATGCCCTCTCGTAATCCCGTCAGGGGTCGATTTAGCAATGGCGATGGCTCTGTCAAAGTGGCCTGCTTGTGTTAAGGCTTTGAAAACATTGTATAGCGCACCCCCTCTCTCAGGCTCGTCAGGGATCGATGTAGCAACGGGGATGGCCTGGTCAAAGAGGCCTGCTTGTGTTAAGGCTTCGGAAATATCCTGGAGCGCATTTCCTCTCGTAAACTCGTCAGGGATCGATGTAGCAACGGGGATGGCTTTGTCAAAGAGGCCTGCTTGTGTTAAGGCTTTGGAAATATCTTGGAGCGCATACCCTCTCGTATCCTCGTCAGGGACCGATGTAGCAACGGTGATGGCTCTGTCAATGTGGCCTGCTTGTGTTAAGGCTTTGGAAATATCTTGGAGCGCAAGCCTTCTCGTATCCTCGTCAGGGATCGATGTAGCAAAGGCGGTGGCTTTGTCAAAGAGGCCTGCTTGTGTTAAGGCTGTGGAAATATCACGGAGCGCATGCCCTCTCGTACCTTTGTTAGGGATCGATGTAGCAAAGGCGGTGGCTTTGTCAAAGAGGCCCGCTTGTGTTAAGGCTTTCGAAATATTCCGGAGCGCAGGCTCTCTCCTATCCTCGTCAGGGACCGATGTAGCAACGGGGATGGCTTTGTCAAAGAGGCCTGCTTGTGTTAAGGCTTCGGAAATATCCTGGAGCGCATACCCTCTCGTATCCTCGTCAGGGATCGATGTAGCAAAGGCGGTGGCTTTGTCAAAGAGGCCTGCTTGTGTTAAAGCTGTGGAAATATCACGGAGCGCACGAGCCCTCGTAAACTCGTCAGAGATCGATGTAGCAACGTCGATGGCTTTGTCAAAGAGGCCTGCTTGTGTTAAAGCTGTGGAAATATCACGGAGCGCACACTCTCTCGTAATCTTGTTAGGGATCGATGTAGCAACGTCGATGGCTTTGTCAAAGAGGCCTGCTTGTGTTAAGGCTTTGGAAATATCCTTGACCGCGTTCTCTCTCGTAATCTTGTTAGGGATCCATGCAGCCCTGTCTATTTTTCTTTCAAATAGAGACAATTTAAAAATATCTTCGAGAAAATTAGGAGGGTGCACATTATTTTCTAGATCATTCGCCTCATCCAATGTTTTTATTACGTCGATTAATTGTGCTTTTACATTCAAAATGTATTCTTTCAGTAGTCGTAAGCTTGCAAAATTCTGAGGCGTTATATTTTTTGAAATCTCTATAAGCTCTGCCTTTTGCTTTGGAAATTTTTTTGGATCTAATTTCTTAGTTAGAATCTCGATAAAAGACTTGATTAAATCCGGCTCATTAGAATTAGCTACTGCTTTTACGCTGGCGTTTATCCTTCGATTAACAGGCACAGCAGCTTGTAGGTCAGTTGGGCGTAAATAGGCGAAAATGTTTTTAAGCAATTCTTGAGGCAATCTATCTATTTTAAGGGGGACCACTGCAGTAGGCTGTATAGTAGTGTTTGGCTGAATATTCCTCGGTTCGATTGACATAGAATAATTTCATATTTGGAGGGGTTTTTGTTCTATTATTATAAAAAATTTGGAAATATCCTGGAGCGCCCACCCTCTCCTAATCTCGTTGGGGATCAACGTAGCAACGTTGATGGCTTTGTCAAAGAGGCCTTTTCGCGCTAAGTCTCTGGAAATATACTGGAGCGCATCCCCTTTGCTAATCTCGTTGGGGATCAACGTAGCCACGTTGGTAGCTCTCTCAAAGTCTCTTGTGTATCTTAACTCTCCGGAAATACCATAGAGCGCATCCCCTCTCTTACCCTCGCCAGGAATCGATGTAGCAATGAGGATCGCTCTCTCAAAGTGTTTTGTGTATCTTAAGGTTTCGGAAATAGCATAGAGCGCATCCCCTCTCGTATTCTCGTCAGGGATCGATGTAGCAGCGTTGATGGCTTCGTCAATGTTGCCTTCTTGTATTAAGGCTGAGGAAATACCATGGAGCATATGCCCTCTCGTAATCCCGTCAGGGGTCGATTTAGCAATGGCGATGGCTCTGTCAAAGAGGCCTGCTTGTGTTAAGGCTTTGAAAACATTGTGTAGCGCACCCCCTCTCGTACGCTCGTCAGGGATTGATGCAGCAACGTCGAGGGCTCTGTCAAAGTCGTTTGCTTTTATTAAGGCTTCGGAACTAGCATGGAGCGCACGCCCTCTCCAAATCTCGGTAGGGATTGATGCAGCAACGTTGATGGCTCTGTCAAAGTGGCCTCGTTCTGCTAAGGCTTTGGAAATATCATGGAGCGCATACCCTCTCTTACTCTCGTCAGGGATCGATGTAGCAGCGTTGATGGCTTCGTCAATGTGGTTTGCTCGTGTTAAGGCGAGGGAAATACCATGGAGTACATCCCCTCTCGTGCCTTTGTTAGGGATCGATGTAGCAAAGGCGATGGCTCTGTCAATGTAGTTTACTTCTAATAAGGCTTTGGAAATAGCATAGAGTGCATTCCTTCTCGTACCCTCGCCAGGGATCGATGTAGCAACGTTGATGGCTCTGTCAAAGAGGCCTGCTTGTGCTAAGGCTCTGGAAATATCACGGAGCGCATCCTCTCTCGTAACCGCGTCTGCGATCGATGTAGCGACGTTGATGGCTCTGTCAAAGTGGCCTGCTTGTGTTAAGGCTCTGAAAATATCCTGGAGCGCATACCTTCTCGAATCCTCGTAAGGGATCGATGTAGCGACGTTGATGGCTCTGTCAAAGTGGCCTGCTTTTGTTAAGGCTATGGAAATAGCATAGAGCGCATACTCTCTTTCTCTCGTAAACGAGTCAGGGATCGATGTAGCAAGGGAGATTGCTCTGTCAAAGTGGCCTGCTTGTGCTAAGGCTTCGGAAATAGCACGGAGCGCATTCTCTCTCGTAACCTCGTCAGCGATCGATGTAGCTCTGTCTATTTGTCTTTCAAATAGAGACAATTTAAAAATATCTTTGAGAAAATGAGGAGGGTGCACATTATTTTCTAGATCATTCGCCTCATCCAATGTTTTTATTACGTCGATTAATTGTGCTTTTACATTCAAAATGTATTCTTTCAGTAGTCGTAAGCTTGCAAAATTCTGAGGCGTTATATTTTTTGAAATCTCTATAAGCTCTGCCTTTTGCTTTGGAAATTTTTTTGGATCTAATTTCTTAGTTAGAATCTCGATAAAAGACTTGATTAAAGCCGGCTCATTAGAATTAGCTACTACTTTTACGCTGGCGTTTATTCTTTTACTAACACACGTAACACGTTGTTGTTGAGGTGGGATTAAATAGGAGAAAATCTCTTGAAGTAATCTGTTCGGCAATTTATTTATGTCGACGGGGACTATTGCAGTAGGCTGCATAGTTTTTGAATGAATATCTAGCTTAACTGACATAGGATGGTTTGTTCTTTGTAGAAATAAAAGCCTGTTATTATGAACGATTAGTATTTAATATTCAATAACAAAAAAACCAAGCTATATACCGCTCGTGATTGAAGAATCGGTGCTTTGAACCCGTCCAAACGCCGATTGTTCAATCGCGAGCGGTATAAGGAGAAGCCTGGCTTTTTGGATGTCTTTCTCTTGAGCATTTTTGTGTCCTCCTACCAGGAGAATGGTCATAATATCGGGCACTCATGCAATACTCAATTATTTTTTTTACACAACCGTCTCATATGAATACTTTCATGTGCTATATATTGGAATATAAGCATCTTGTATGGTACGTCCATGTGGCCCCACGGATTCTGTATCCGTGGTTTTTTTTGAGCAAAATCGTGAAACATGAACGTATTATTTGCTTTGTTGATGCTTTCAATTTGTTTGAAAAAATATTAGCTTTCATTAAAAACATCATTTCATGTATTATCTATGTTTTTTAGGTAAAAAAATGAAACAAAAATCAATTTTTATTTTCATGATATTTGTTTTGATGAACTTCGGTTTCTCAAACTCTCTTCCGATCTCATCAGTCGAAGCCAATTCAGACATGCAACAATTGAAATACATAAAACTTGGCACAGAAGTAGGCGCCGGCTATCGATTTCATAAAAAAGCCCATGGGTGCGACTTATCTTTAAATTACACATCACTTTTTGGAGAAACGTCGACGGGAGGAAAAGCGCTTTACCTTTTTTATCCATTTTCTAACTCAAAAAATTATTTTTATATGGGAGCTGGCGCGGGAATTGTGTATGGGACATTGGATTTAGAACAATCGATGCCGGCATTATTAAGCGGTGGTGGAGGACATGTTTCAATTCATAAAAACAAAACCTATCCAACTTTTGAAACAGCTATCGGTTATGAATTTTTTGCAGACAGAAAAGTGAAAATGTTTACCCAACTTGATTTAACGGTGCCTTTTGGCAGCGAACCTCTTCCTCTTTTCATTAGCGGTCCTGGAGAAGGTTGGAAACCTGCCATCACTTTAGGGATTGGCTTTTGACCCAATGTAGGATGCTCAATTTCTCCAATCCAAATTTCTGAATGCATCTCTCCACCTCCAAAACGATAGTGCCTTGATTACTGTGAGAAAGGAGATTGATAAGTTTCCCTCAAGTTTGATATGAGTAGAGTTTATTTTTGAGGCGTATGGGGACCTATCGTTATTTTATCGCTCTTTCCTTTTTTTTATCTTCTCACTGTTTAGCTGAGACTCCGGAGGCCGATCGAGTCCGGAGAGTCGAGTCCCATCTGCTCATCGACGATACGTCCTCTGCTTTAGCTGAGGCTCTTTCTCTTGTTAAAGATTTCCCTGATTCAAAACAGGCCGGATCCTCGCTCATCATTGCGCTTGCAGCAAGTGGTAAGGAAGAAAAAGCGCTCGAGCAATGGCACCAACTTTCTGCAAAATATCCGGATTTGGGGTTAGATCGCCATTTACTGGAAGAGCTCGCCTGGGGCGTTTTAAAAAAAGGGCTTGATTCTACGCAATACGGGGTCAGGTTGGCAGCTCTCATCGGGTCGTTTTTAACAAACGATGTGCGCGCTTTGCCTGTGATTTTAAAAATGCTGCGCGATTCCAATGCGGTCATTAGATCCGTCGCGGTTCAAATGGTGGGCCAATATCGGGACGCTCCTTTGAAAGACGAAATTGCGCGGATGATGCGCGAAGAAAAAGTATGGATGGTCCGTCTTGAGGTCATCAAAACTTGCGGCGTCCTGCGAATGAAGGAGATGACGCCCCATTTAAACGCATTGATCCAGTCCGAAAAAACAACGTATGAAGAGCGTTTGAGAGCCATCGAAGCGCTGTGCGCTATTTATGATCAGATCTCGTTTCAAGAATGGACGGTATTTGCGAGGAGCAATCGGGCGGGACTTCGCCATTTAGCTTGCAATGTGGCAGCTCACTTCGAATTGAAAGAAGCCAAAGAGGATATCCTTCGATTAATTCATGACACGCATCCCGACGTTCGGATTGCGGCGCTCAATGCCTTTGGTCTTTTTTATCGAAAAATTGCATCTGCGGATGAAGCAAGAGAGCGTTTAAAGCCGGTTCTTGACGATCCAACGCCTGAAGTTGCCATCACGGCCGCCTGGGCTTCTATGATTTCCGGTTTGCCGGCAGATGACCTTTTTGTGAAGTGGTTAAGCGATTCTCTGTCTGAAAATAGAAGGCTTGCAGCCTCTGCTCTTTCGGCAACAGGCGAGAGGGGAGTTCTTCTTGCTGCAAAAACCATGAAAGAAAGTAGCGATATGTATGTAAAAGCGAACCTCGCCATGGGACTGATTGGGCAGAGAAAAGAGGTTGTCTCCTGTTCAGATATTTTATACGACTTTTTACAGACAGAAAAACGGATGTGGATGTGGGATACGCGGCCAAATCCGCTCTTTCAAATTTTGGCGCCAAGTCAAGTGCGTCACGTAGATCACATCCCCAACTATCCGGAGGCGATCGACCAGATGACGCGCCTCAATCTTTTATCGCTTTTAACTTTAGCTGAAGATCCGAGAGCTTTGGACGCCGTGAAGAGTTTTTTAAAGAAGAAAACGTGGGGGATCACAGGCGTTGCGGCGGCAACTTTACTCCAAGAAGGGGATGAAACTTCGTTAGAAGTGGTAAGACAGCTTCTCGATGATCCGGATCCCGATGTTCGCCTCCAGGCCTGCTTTGTGATGGCGATGCTCGGGAGAGATGAGACGGTTTTGCATGATTTACAAAACGCTTACGTTCAAGCAAATCATGAGAGAAAGCTCCATATTTTAGAGGCGATGGGCAGGGTTGGAAATATTGAATCCTTTCACTTCCTAATCTCTGCCTTGCATGAGCCTTTTCCCATTTTGCGAGTGGCAGCAGCTGCTGCTTTAATCCAGAGTATCCACCGATGAAAAAAATTGAGCAGGTGCAAAAATATTTGAACGAAATGGATATCGACGGGTGGCTTCTCTATGATTTTGCTAAGACTAATCCTCTTCTCTATCAGTTTTTAGAAATGCCCCAAGATGCCATATATCGTCGTAGGTTTTTTTATTGGATTCCGAAAAAAGGAAAGCCGGTAAAAATCGTCCATGCAATCGAGCCGTATGTTTTAGATGCCTGGATAGGCGAGAAAAAAATCTACTCTTCCTGGCAGAAATTACACGCAGAGCTTGAAAGTGTGTTGCAAGGATCAAAATCCGTTGCGATGGAATATTCTCCGAAAAATGAGATCCCTTACGTCTCATTAGTTGACGGAGGGACCATCGATCTTGTCCGCTCTTTTGGAGTGGATGTGGTGAGCTCTTCTTCCTTTTTGCCTCATTTTACAGCGGTGCTAAACGATGAGCAGGCACAAAGCCATATTCGGGCCGCAAACCGGCTTGATACGATAGTTTCTGACGCGTGGAATTGGATTAAAAATCACTTAAATCAAAACAAGAACATCACCGAATATGATGTGCAGCAAAAGATCGTGCAAGACTTTCATAAAAATGGTCTTTTTACAGATACGCCGCCGAATGTGAGTGTCAATGCAAACAGCGCAAATCCCCATTACTTGCCAAACAAAGAAAATGCAAAACCCATTAAGAAAGGCGATTTTATTTTGATCGATATGTGGGCTAAAGAATCCAAGCCTCATGCAGTTTATGGAGATATTACGCGCGTTGCTGTTGCCGCAGAAGTGCCAACGAAAAAACAAAGCGAAATTTTCACCCTTGTTCGTAAGGCTCAAAAGGCTGCGATTGCATTGGTTGAGGAGCGATTTAAAAAGGGGCAGAAGGTGCTCGGCTTTGAAGTGGACGATGTGGCGCGAAAGATCATCACTGATGGGGGGTATGGGCCGCAGTTTATCCATCGTACGGGGCATAATATTGGGGTGGAGCTACACGGCAGCGGCGCGCATATAGATAATCTAGAAATGCATGATGTCCGGCAGATTTTGCCCGGCACCTGTTTTTCCATTGAACCGGGGATTTATCTTGAGGGGCAGTTTGGCGTGCGTCTCGAGGTGGATGTGTATGTCGATAAAAACGGGAAGGTTTTAGTGACAGGCGGCGCTCAAGACGAGATTCTTTGCCTTTGTAATTAATGCTTTTCTGTCTTACAATTCTCAACAATATGGGAAAAAAAATTAAAGAATGTCCCTGCTGTAGCGGGAAAGATTACGAGGCTTGCTGCCAGCCCTTTCATAAGGGAGAGCTTCCTTCAACTGCATTAGAGCTCATGCGCTCGAGATACGCTGCCTACGCTCTTAACTTGCCTCTCTACATCATCGAAACCACCCATCCGGCAAGCCCGGAATTCTCCGAAGATCTTTCCAAGTGGAAACGGGGGATCTCTTCTTTTTCGCTCAATTCAAAATTTGAAAAACTCGAAGTGATCGATTTTCAAGAAAATGGCCCGGTAGCGAGCGTCACTTTTATCGCTCATTTAAAGCAAAAAGGGCAAGACTCCACATTCACTGAAAAAAGTTATTTTGAAAAAATCAAGGGCAAATGGCTCTATCGGGTAGGACAGCTCATCGAAGGGCACGCTCCCAATTTGATCACGACAGGCCAAATGCGGGTCCTCCCTTTGGCTTACTATGGGAACCCGGTCTTGAGAAGAGTCGGAGACCCGATTCTTGAAATAACCGATTCTGTCCTAAAACTTGCGCAAGAAATGATTGAGACAATGGACGCCTGTGACGGCCTAGGACTTGCGGCGCCTCAAGTGCACCACTCCATAAAACTTTTTGTGATCCGCGTGCCGATCGAAGATCCGATGGGGCAGGTCCAACTGGGAGGTGTAAAAGTTTTTATCAACCCGGTTGTGTCAAATCCAAGCGAAAAAAAGTGGTCTGCTCAAGAAGGGTGTTTATCGATCCCGTCCATTCATGCAGAAGTAGAAAGACCTTTTGAGATCACTGTTGAGTACACAAACTTGGAAGGAAAACGGATCAAAGAGGTTTGTTCAGGATGGGAAGCGCGCGTGATTATGCATGAAAATGATCACATCAATGGTGTTTTGTTCATCGACTACTTGCCTCAAGAGGAAAGAGATGCCCTAGAGCCTTACCTCAAGCGTTTAGATAAAAGAATTCACGACGGGACTGAGTTATGATTCAACGTCGAAACTTTCGAGCCGTTTAATTTCCAGATGCGATTCGGCAAGTAGCACTTTTTTCTTGTCCACTTCCACGAGATAAAGCATCGTTTTCGCGCTGATCATTCTCTTTTCAAGGATTTGGATTGAAGCAGTTCCCACCCCTTTTTGCAATCGCATTTGGATGAGTCTTCGGATAAACCAGTAGGTTCCAAATAATAGCAAGATCAGGGCGCCGAAGGTTAGCATCATTTTCACAAAAGTGGCCCCGAGATCAGCTGAGGCAGCAGAAGGTGCGGCTGTCAGATCCATGTCTCCCAAAATCGGAGAGGCGTCTATTGCGTTGGCAAGCAGGTCGTAAATCATACGATTTATACTATGGCTTCTAAGTGTTTATTTGTATATTATAAATGCATGAAGGGCTTCATAGCGTTAGATATCGACGGGACCATCACGGAAGATAAGTATAGTGTACCGCCGCCTGTCGTCCAATGTATTTTGCAGGCAAGTCAAAGCGGGTGGAAAATCGCTTTGGCCACAGGGCGCGCTTTTGTTTTTGCAGAGCCTCTCCTTCAAGCTTTTACGTTTCCCTACTTTCTTCTTCCTCAAAACGGATCAATTGTTTTGGATATGCCGTCTAAAGAAATTATTTCAAAACACTACATGCCCTCAACAGTGATTGCTGATCTGGAGGCTGTTTCGGATGGGTTTGCAACCGATTTTGTGATCTATTCAGGGATGGAAAATCGGGACCGGTGCTACTACCGCTCTTCCAAATTTTCTCCGGAGGATTTTCTCTATTTAGAGGCAATCCAACAAAGGGAAAAAGAGCCTTGGATTCAGGTCGATCGATTTGACATGAATTTTGATATCCCTTTGGTTAAATTTTTTGGCAAGCTTCACTTGATGAAAAAAATTGAAAAACTCCTTTTAGAGAAGAAGATTTTTCAAGTTACTTTGATTCGAGATCCCTTTTATCCTTCTTATTATATCCTCTTGGTTACCGACATAAAAGCATCAAAAGGGTCTTCTTTAAAAGATCTGATGGCTCTGAAGGGGAGAGGGGATTTGGTGATTGCTGCGGGAGATGATGCCAATGATATGAGTTTGCTCTTGGCAGCAGATGTTCGGATCGCGATGCCGCACGCTCCGGAGAATTTAAGAAAGATTGCCGATTTTATTGCTCCGCCGACAAGTGAAATGGGAATTATCCAGGCGTTAAAAATTGCTATGGGGAAAAAACATTAAATGCGCTTTATTGATTTAGCTGTGAATGCCGGAAAAAAAAGACAAAGTCCAAGAACCGGATTTGTCCATTATTTCCCAAAAGACGAAAGCGCTTTGGATGTCATTCCTGTTTTTGAAAATTTTTGTTTCGCTCTTGCCCTATTTCGTCAAAAAAGTGGAGATGCGATCCGCGAGGGGAAGGACCTTGTAGAGCGTCTTCTTGGATTCCAGACGGAAAACGGCAATTTCCCCGTCTATCTTCATGATTATCCTAAATGCTGGGATTTTCATTTAGGGCTTAAAGTAGCTCCCGTTCTTGTCCATATCCTCGCCGATTTTTCCTCTGTCTTAAATGCGGAATATAAGGCGATGCTTGAAAAGGCTTTAACGAAGATGGTGCAGCCTCCCAAAAGTCCCTTGTGGGATCATCGCTATAAAGCTCTTCGAGGAGAGAAAGTTACGCCTCCAGAACTCTCCTCCCCGCAAAATTGGTTTGATTGGATTGTGTCGGATCAGCTCATGGATAAAGAAAATAAAGTGTATCCGATCCCTTATAATCGGGAGCTTTCTGTTTTTCTTGGGCGTTTCCTTGTGCAAGAACAGGGAGAACCGGCTCCGCTGCCAATAGAGTATGTACTTGCTGAAAAAGATGGATTTTCGAGTAAGAGGCTTGTTCGCGATCATATCAATCAACTCTATAGCGCGCTTCTCTATTCATTTGCATCATCGAGCGAAACAAACGCGCCGTTTTATTGGCAGGACAATCTTTCTCGGCTTCTTTGGAAGGGCTCTTCATTGCATAGTCTCATCTTGCCTCATGCTGTAAAAACAGGGGAGTGTTTTGTCTTCGAGTTGCCTGATGGCGTGGAAGTGACGCGCGATGACCTTTTTGAGATCGAAATTTTCACCGATATCTCTCCGGAAACATCCCTGTACATCAACGATGAAAAATCGATGGTATTTTATCTTGGCGATAGAGTTTCCATACGAACGCCTTTGTTGAGTATAGATCTTCGCTTTGAAATTCTCAAAGGGGAAGGGGAGTTTTGTGGTGGAATTTCTAGGAGCAATAGGCCTGGACAAGTCAGTTGCGTAGGACCCAATCAATATGAAGCCTATGATTGGACAATTGCTCTGCGAACGCTTCGACGCAATGGCCCCTGCACGGTTGGCTGTTTTATTCAAATTTCTTGATTCCGATTCAAAATTTTTGTACTGTTGTTCTGGTATAAAAAATGGGTATCACATGAAATGGTTTGTAACCTCTTTAGTTTGTTTCTCTTCCCTTTTGCAAGCAGCGCAGCCATCGGATGCAAAGGCATCTAAAGAAGAGCCTGCTTTCGATGCTGATTTGTTTAGACGCGATGAATCTGTTTTTTCTTTCCATGGAAGTTTTTTGTATTGGAGAGTTCAGGAAGGCGCTCTAAGTTATGCTTTGAAAATGCAAGAAGCAGCGCCTGCGACAAATGTCTACGCTCAGGGGAAGTTTCATAATGCAACGTTCAATGGAGAGCCGGGCTTTCGTGTAGCTTTAAGTTATTTTAGAGCGCCGAAGTATTGGGAAGTTTGGGGACAGTATACACGTCTTGTTGCAAATGGAAAAAATCGGGTAGGAACTCCTGAAGATAGTGGTGTATATTTGACAGGCTCTTGGCCGCAAATTATAGCAGCTCCTCTTTCTGAAGCGGAAAGCTCAATCCATATGAATTATAACGTGGGAGAGCTGATCTTCGATCGTTACTTTAACCCAAATCCTCACCTTAGAATTCGTCTTTTGGGCGGCGGTATTGTTTCTTGGATTCATCAAAATTGGAATGTCCGCTATAAGAACTCAGTCGGAGAGGAGTCTCTTCTTCGCAACTATTGGAAGTTCGTGGGCGGCGGATTGAAAATCGGGACAATGATCGATTGGTACGCTGCATTTGATATTTATCTTACTGCAACAGCTGCGATCTCTACGTTGCTCGGTTCCTATCATAACGATACAAAACAAACAGCGTCAGAACTTCTTGACCCCGTTCGCAATACGCGCTTAAGAGACGTAAGAGGCGCTTTTAGCGTTCTTGGTTCTTTTGGCCCTTCATGGCAGAAAAATTTCTCCAACTCAAGAATGGAGATTTTTGCGGGATACGAAATCAATACGTGGTTTAACTTGCAAGAACAGTATATTTCCTCTATTGCAAGCACCCTTGGACAGTCAACACAAACCTGGGTCAATTCAGGGATGATTGCTCTACAAGGATTAACAGCTCGTATGACTTTTGATTTCTAATTAGAAAGAGAAATAACAGGATATTAGGATGGTCAGGATGTTTTTTTAACATCCTGCCTATCCTAATATCCTGTTATTTATTTATTTCTTTGCGATCGCTTGGCTGTCTACCGCAAGACCCATCGCATGCATCCCGTTATCCACATAGAGAACTTCGCCTGTAATTGCAGAGGCAAGAGGGGAGACGAGGAATGCCGCGGCAGCGCCCACTTCTTCAGCCTCTAAGTCTTTCGTTAACGGCGCATTTGCTTTTGAGTAAGCGATCATATCGTCGATCATTCCGATGGCTTTTGCGGCTCTACTGCGTAGCGGCCCTGCAGAAATTGCATTCACGCGGATATTCCACTTGCGGCCGGCTTCCCAGGCAAGAGTGCGGGTATCGCTTTCTAGTGCTGCTTTCGCAGAACTCATGCCGCCACCGTACCCAGGGATTGCTTTTTCTGACGCAATGTAGGTAAGCGAGAGTGTTGATCCCCTTGGATGCATGATGGGTCCAAAGTGGGCAAGTAAGCTGATGAACGAATAAGCAGACGAGCTCATCGCAGCTAAATAGCCTTGTCTTGATGTGTCGAGGAGGTTTTTTGTGACTTCAGGCGCGTTGGCCAGGCTGTGGATAAGAATGTCGATGTGACCAAAATCTTTCTGCACTTGAGCTGCAACTTCAGAAATTGTGTAGTGAGTAAGATCGGCGTAGCGCTTGTTTTCTTTGATTTCTTGAGGGACATCTTCCATTTTATCGAAGATGGCGTCCATACCATAGACTTTGAGAAATTCCATCATTTGCCCATTAGACAATTTTCTCGATTCGTCAAATTTTCCATTCGCCCAGGATGTTTTGAAAATTCTTAAAATAGGAGCCCAGGTACCGACGATGATTTCACAACCGGCTTCAGCAAGAGCTTTGGCTATCGCCCAACCAAATCCTTGGTCGTCTCCAATCCCTGCAATAAACGCTTTTTTCCCTTTTAGATTAATTCCTAGCATAAAACCCCCGAATTTCCACTGAAAGTATACCAAATTTGCTCCGTATATGAATAGTTCTAATTTTTTCTTTGCACCTTTTTCCAATATTTCTTATATAGTTGTGCTGTTAGACTAGAGGAACTATGCGGACAATTGCGATTGTGAATCAAAAAGGGGGCTCCGGAAAGACAACAACAGCTGTCAATTTGGCAGCCACTCTTGTCGAGGCCAGAAAAAAAGTTTTACTCATCGATCTAGATCCGCAAGGCTCCGCATCCATGTGGTATGGGTTCAAAGATAAGGGAAAAGGTTTTTTTGACGTATTTGTAGAGGATAATAAACTTGAAAATGTCATCGAAAAAACGGAAATTGAAAATCTTCATATCATCGCCTCCTCTCCCATGCTCGCAGGTGTTGAAAAAGCGCTTGCGGGTGAAGTGGCAACAGAGGGCATTTTGAAGGATCGCGTGGCAAAACTTCCAAGCAGGCCTTGGGACTATTTACTCATCGATTGCCCTCCAACGCTAGGTATCCTTTCTTTGAACGCGCTTACGATGGCAAGCGAGGTTCTCGTTCCTGTGGAAGCGCATGTCATGGCGCTTCATGGATTAGTGCAACTTTTACGTACGATCAATATAGTGAAACAGCGCCTCAATCCGGCCCTTGAGATCGCAGGGATTTTGCCTTGTAGAGTAGATTTTAGAACAAAACATTCGCAAGAAATACTCGATCAGCTCAAAGAACGGTTTGATACAAAGGTGTACACTTCAGTTATTCGGGAAAATATCAAACTTGCTGAAGCCCCGCTTCATCTAAAGCCGATTAACAAATTCGATACGAATTCCAATGGCGCGCAAGACTACCGTAAGCTCGCAAAGGAACTCATCGCTCAAGAAATCTCTGCCAGGCAATAGCGCTCTCGTGTATAATCGGCGGCTTCTATGAAGTACCAAAACATTAAGTCGTTTGCCCAGCATCTTCCTAAAGGCGGTCAGAGAGTCTATCTAGTCCAGATAGCCTCTGATCAGGAGCGTTTGGATCTTTTCGATACAATCATTGACCAGGCCATCCCTAAAGATCATTCATTATCCCGTTTTTCATCGGATACAGAACTTCGAGAGGTATTTGATGCCCTGGCAAGCCCCTCCCTTTTTGGTGGCGATGCGGTGGTGGTTCTAGATGGGTGCGAGGCGTTTAAGAAAAAAGAGGTAGAACTCCTGACGCAATTCATCGAAAATAACATTCCTTCAGGATATCTTCTTCTCGGATCTCGTGGGAAAACACCCCTTTCCAAAGTTGTTGAAAAGCTAGGCCTCCTCTTGGATATGAGCGAGGAAAAGCCTTGGGAGAAAGAAAAGCGCTTTGGATTAAGTTTAAGTGAAATAGCGCAGAAAGAGGGAAAAAGACTCTCTCCGGACGCGATCCCTCTTTTGATCGAGTTGGGGGGTACGGATATATCTATGTTATCAAAAGAAGTGGAGAAGTTGATTTGTTATGTGGGGGATCATCCGACCATTGAGCGCTCTGATGTTTTTCGTCTTTGCGGGTCTAATGTAACAGAAACTCCATGGCAAACGGCAGAAGAAATCGTTTGGGAGGGGAGGGCAAGTTTTGATGCAGCTACATTCCCGGCTCTGATTTTTGGCTTGCGATCGCAATTGCAATTGGGTTTGAAAATCACAAGTCTAATAGAAGAAGGGGTTTTGATCGGAGAATGGGCGCCCTATTTCCCTAAAATTTGGCCGAAGACTTTGGAAAAGAGAAAAGAGCAAGCTGCGCGCAAGGGATCCTCTTATTTTAAGCAAGGCCTTGAGCTTCTTTTTAAAATAGAATCGATGTCTCGTATGGGCGGCGTCCAGATGGAGGCCCTCTTTGATTTATTTAGAACGACACTTGGTACTTATGCAAAACGGTAAACTGCTATTGCTCCCCAACCTATTAGATGAAACTCTGCCAAGTGAGCCGTTTATCCCGATGTCCGTTGGATCTGCAGTATCTCAACTCGATGGGCTGATTGCCGAATCGGAAAAGAGCGCAAGGAGATATCTGCGTAGATTTGTCTCTCATGAGCATATGGCTAAAACGCCCCTTCGTCTACTCAATGAACATACGGAAAAAAAGGAACTAGAAGAGCTTTTAAGTCCTATGCGCAGCGGGCAAACATGGGGTCTCATTTCTGATGCAGGACTTCCGTGCATTGCAGACCCGGGATCTGATCTCGTTTATTTGGCGCATATGAATGGGATTGATGTAGAAACCTTTGTGGGTCCTTCTTCGATTGTGATGGCTCTGCAGCTTTCCGGATTTTCGGGGCAAAGATTTACATTCCATGGGTATCTTCCTCGAGATGCAGCTGAGTTGGAGCGTAAAATCCTCGATGTAGAAAAAGGGGCTTCTTATGCAACGCAGATTTGGATCGAGGCGCCCTATCGCTCGCAGAAAATGTTAGAGCAATTAAAAACTTTGCTCAGCCCTACAACCCTTCTTTGTGTCGCGACGCAAATCACCCTTCCTACGCAAAGGGTTGCTTCATGGCCCATTTCCAAGTGGAAAACCTCATCTTGGTCTATGCAAAAAGAGCCGGCGATCTTTTTGATCTTTCGTTTTTAAGCAATTGGAGTTTACATGTTTGAAATAATCAAAAATTTAGGCTTTATGGCTTTTGCTTATTTAATATCTGCAGCTTTTATAGGGTTTTCATTCCTAAAATTCTACGAAGAGTTTCGCAAAGGTGTTGAGCAGAAAAATCGCCTTCGAATCTGGTCAGCCTTTTTTGGTTCTTCATTTGTGGTTATTTTCTTTTTTACAATAGTTATCAGGGGCATTGTTGCGTAAAAGGGAAAATAGCAGGATTTTAGGATGGTCAGGATAAAAAAGAATTTTTTTATGCAGATCCTGTTATTATTTTTTTGTGATGAAGATTTTCTTGACTCTCTTTTTCTAATCTTGAATAAGGAATTTTATGTAGGGAGTGTTCCGTAAAGATTGCTTCGTCGATTTTCGGGATTATTTTGGCCGATTTTTGATTTAAATTTGGGGGGTTATATACCTATGTCGATATTACCCCCCAAATTTAAATCGAAAATCGGCTCAAAAGAAGCCGAAACTCGACAGAAGAATCTTTACGGAACACTCCCTCAGACAACCTATTGAGGTTGCTGATTTGTAGAATTTATTTGGAGGATGGAGATGATCAAAAACGGCCAGAAAGTTTCCCTTGAATACACCGTTTTTCTAGACGATGGGACGCAAGTGGATAGTAATGTCGGCGAAGATCCTTTGGTTTTTGTTTTGGGATCTCATCAGGTGTTTCCTGCTTTAGAACAGGCTCTTTTGGGATTGAAAATTGGAGATACAAAGCAAATTACCTTGAAGCCGGAAGAAGCCTATGGACATGTTGTGAATGATGCGTATAGAGAAGTTGCTTTAGAAACAATCCCTTCCGTCTATCGTAAAGAGGGCGCTGTTTTAGGACTTCAAGACCCTGCAGGGGGGGTATATCCGATCCGCGTGCATCAAATTAAAGGGGAAAAGGTTGTGTTGGATTTTAACCACCCTTTGGCTGGCAGATCTCTTCGTTTTGATGTCAGAGTTGTTTCTGCAGACTAGAATGCGTAATCGACGTTGGCGCCTATGTAAGGAGCGCCGCCTAGATCTGTATAATAGGCATTGTGGCCATGTCTATTCTTGATATAGAAGGCCCCTCCAAAATTATAGCCGCCGTAGAGTTCGACTTCGAGGCGGTTTTTCTTTTCCATCAAGATATTGAATTCTGCGCCCATTGAGGAGTAGTTAAACACTGATTCGGGCTGAGGTTCATGGCTGCCTGTGCGGAATCTTTCTCTCAGAGGCCGTCCTTTAATCGAAAGGCGCATCCAATCTAAAGCTTGGTATTGAATGGCGTAGTTGATTGGGAATATGGCTAGAAATGTCCACTTTTTGTTGGGGGAATAGTCAGCGCCAATGATTGGGTACACTGTAGCCCCTTCAAGGCCTGCGTACCCCGTCGCGCCGACATGGTAATGCCATTTTCTGTGGATTTGATAGGCGCCCCAAACAATACCTGTGCCAAGCCCATAAGACCCAGGTTTTGAAAAATGTTTCGTGTCGACGTTGTAGTCAAGTCGCATGATCCAACGCCATTTTTCTATAGCTGTGGTATAGAAAGTAAGCCCGAATTGGACGTAATAAAATCGAGATTGGTTAAATTTTGGGTTTTTATCCCAATTGACAGAAAAAGTGTTCCATTCAACGCGGGGGAAAAAGTACGATTTTTCACTCACCGGCAAGAGCATGAAAAGAAAGGCATTTGTTTTGTTGAAACTAAGATGTCCGTCTTCTCCCTGTTTTCTCGGAGTGACCTCTGCATCGCCGATGTAGATCGTATTGCCGCCAATATGCAAAGGGTGGTAGTCCCACAGAGAGCGGGAGGGCTCGTCTGCAAAAATCCCGGAGGCGCAAAAAATCAATGCAAATAGGATATGCTTTTTCATCTGTGAAAGAAGTTAACGCTTTGTTCTGTTTTTTTGCAAATTGTGTTTCTCTTTAAGTTTTTTTTAGGTAAATTTTTTTTAAAAAATTGAGAATTTTCATGACGACTCCTCTAATAGCACATACCCCAAAGAGACCGGACACTCCCTGCATAGGTTTTCCAAGAAAGGCAACCGCTCCTGATCCGTTAGAACGGCCCATTCCTCGGCCACCTCAGATCCCTTCAAAACCTATTGCAAGATCTGTCACATGGAAAAATGAGATGTCGGAAGCATTTCCTCCGTCTGCGGGTAAGCGTAAATCGAGAGTACAGGAGAGCTTAGAAAAATGTGCTAGGGTGTATGGAAATACTTCATCGTCTTGGACTGTTGATTCTAGGGAAGCTAGAAAACCTTCTTTAAATATGAATCCTAGGTTGTCAAGCGGGTCTTTGTTTTTGCGGTCCGGACTGCAAATTCAGGCTCAGATTCAAAGTATGGTAAGCTCCGGAAATTTAAGAGGAGCTCAAGACTTATTCAATCGAGTGACAAAGAATGAGGCTTTTAAAGCAAAGAAGGAATTGTCTCCTCAGATTCAAGCACAGCAAGATCACCTCGGTAGGGTTTTTGGGAATCATGCAAAAAATATGATTGAACAGATCAATCGAAGGCGTTGAGTTCTGTTTTCCCAAGCATTCGTTCGTATTCTTTGGCTTTTTCTTTTTCAGAAAGCTGCGCAATCTTCGTTTTGGTTCTTCCGTCGATCTCTTCTTTCATGACGCCAAAATGGGTCGTTGCACATTTCGCAACTTGGACAAAATGAGTCACGCAGATCACCTGCTTTTTACGCGCCACGGTTTTGAGTTTTTCGCCCAGAATTGATGCTGTCTGGCCGCCCACGTTGCTATCGATTTCATCAAAGATCAGACAATCGTTGTTTTCCTTATCGATAAGAACTGTTTTTATTGCAAGAAGAAGGCGGGACATCTCTCCACCGCTTGCGCACTCTTCAATTGGGAGCGGCGCGTGCCCTTTGTTTGCGGTAAAAAGAAAGCGGACTTTATCTATCCCGTGGGCCGAGAGGGGAATATCTTCTAAGGAAAGGAGAAATTGCGCGTGAGGAAGATTAAGAGCGCACAGTTCTTGAAGAACAGTTTGGGCAAAATGTGGCGCGCCTTCTGCTCTTTTTAGGTGGAGCTCATGGGCGAGACTTTCCGCTTCATCGGTGTTCTTTTTAAGAGATGCTTTTAGATCAAGGATCTCTTGGTCGAGATGGTTGAGCTCATCGATCTTGTTTTCTAGCTCTTTTTTCTTTAATGAGACAAGTGCATGGGTCTTCCCGAACCTCCGTTTGATTTGCTCGATCTTTGCAATTCTTTCCTCTATCTTAGAGAGGAGGCCTGGATCTGCTTCGAGTTTATTTAAATAGGAGTGGATGGATCTTTCCACATCATCGATTTCAAGGCTTGCTGTTTTTAGCTGCTGCGTAAGAGTTGAAAGCGAGGGGTCTATCTTTGAGCAGCTATCCATTAGAGATGAGGCTTGCCCAACTTGTAAATGAGTGATTATGCTAGACACCAAGCCTATCTTCTCAATGATTTCTTGCGCCCTTGTAAGACAGTTGTGCTGCTGATTTAAAGCCTCATCTTCATTTGGCTGCCAAGAGATTTCTTCAATGAGCGCTAAATCATCTTCTGCCCAGGCAAGATCTCGCGCTCTTGTCTCTGTGGCTTCAAGTTTTTCATCTAATCTTTCTTGGGTTTTTCTCTGCGCTGCATAAGCGTCTGATAACTTTTGGACGAGATCGAGTGTATTACAATAGGTGTCGAGCATCTTTCTTTGCTCTTCAGGAAGATTCAAAAGGTTTGAGCTTGATTGTCCGATGATTTCTATCGAGTGGCCGACAATTTGACGCAAGGAGCCAAGCGAAATTTGGCTATCATTGGCAAAACACCTGCTTTTCCCGGACCTATGGATTTCTCTTCGAATCCACAAAGGCTCCCCTTTTTCAAGAGGAGGGAGGTCATCCGGCAAGGCGCAAGGAGAAAGCTGCGCTTCAATAATTGCGAGATCGCCGTTTTTGCCAATGAGCTGCGTATCCGATCTGTCTCCTGTAATGAGACGGATGGCAGATAATATGGCAGATTTGCCGGCGCCGGTTTCTCCGGTGATGATATTGAGACCCTCAGCAAACGAGATGTTTGCAAAATCAACGAGGATCAGGTTTTGTATTTTAAGCTGGATCAACATGAATAGAGTTCATTGTTTTAAAGTGGGTTTTGGCAACTTTTTGTAGCACATCTCTCCCAAATTTAGCGACGAGTTTTTCTGCAACCTTGATGACAATCGATGCAGCTCCTTTGGGGATTGCCATTTCATATTCAGAGCTCAAACGCTCCATTCCCTCAAGAAAAGCAGCTCTTGCTAATATAGATGCAGCGGCAACGACAAGATCCTCTTCCCCTTTTGTTTTTTGTAGAAGGTCAAGTTCTAGTTTTTTTTGCTTCATGAAACTTTCAACCACATGTTTGTCTGCAAATTGATCGAGAATCGCTTGTTTGCAATCGGTCTTTTGACTTAAATCTCCAAGAGCTGCTACATGCGTCCACGCGAGGAGTCTGTTGAGATTTTTAAATTTTGCGTAGAGTTCGTTGTATTTTTGGGGAAATAAACGGATCACCGTATGTGCGTATTGCGGACGGATTTTTTTGGCGAGTTTTAAAATGGCGTCATCTGAAAACGTTTTGCTGTCTCGAACGCCCATTTGATGCAGCTCTAAAATCCCTTGCTTGTCGGCATAGACGCCGGCTACACACAGGGGACCAAAAAAATCGCCTTTCCCCGCTTCATCTAGTCCAATGTGGGGGATGAGATTTAAATGCGCTTCGGGGTTGGTAAATTTAAAATCTTTTAAAATTTCCGGTTCAAGATAAAACTCGATAAATGCGTCCATCTCCTTTCCTTGCACGGTGAGAGCGCCCGATTCATATAAAGTGCAAGAAAGTCCCTTTTTTTTCGCAGCAAAAAGGGTGTAGGGAGGTTTTGTAATTGTAAACCCCTGAGAAGTCAAATCTGACTCCAGTTTGCCTTTTAAAGAGAGGTCGACTTTCGTAGAAAAACAATTTAGTTTTGCCATATTCCAAATTGTATGTGGTCGCGGAAAATTGCACAAGCGTGTAGTATGAAACGTGGCAAGCGAATAAGTTTGGTCGATAACCAAAAAATCGATAAGGATTTATTGCTGGCAAGTTCTAGAATTTTCTGCCGGGATTTGGAGGGATGAATGGAAGGAATTAAGAGGATGGGGGAGTCTTTTCGCTTGAAGCGTGAAGAGATGAGTTTGAGTCTCAAAGAGGTGGAAAATGCAACGTCCATCCGGATCATGTATTTGCAAGCCATCGAAGAGGGTAGAGTCCAGCAATTTTTATCGACTGTGTACGCGCTTGGGTTTATTCGGCAATACGCCAGTTTTTTAGGGTTCGATCAGGATCGTCTGAGTAAAGATTATCCGGAAGCCTTTCGTATGCCGTCAGAAAAACAAGATTTTGCTTACGGAATTGGAACATTGGAAGCGCGAGGCAGTCCTCAAGGCGGGGTTCGCTGGCTTCCTAATTTGGTGTGGAGCGTAGGCGTTGTACTAATAGGTGCTGCGGCTTGGTATTTTGGGAAGTTAATCGGCGCATTTTAATATATAGTCTTGTGTCTTAAATCTTGATTTGTTAGCTTCGGACTATGGATGATTTCGGCGATTACACAATACAGAAACAGTTAGGGCATGGCCCTTTTGGGTCAATCTATTTAGCTGAACACCGGTTTATCAAAAAGATTTTTGCGATCAAAGTCCTTCCTGAAGAAATTTCGAACGATCCGGCGTTTATCCGAAGATTTGAAACTCAGGTGGCGAAGATCTCCTCTTTAGACCATCCAAATATTATTAAAATTCATAACGTTTCGTGTTTTGAGGGACGGTATTTTCTTGTGATGGATCCTGTGATCGACTCATTGGAAGAGACGATGAATTTGGATCGTTATCTGCAGTTAAAAGGTAAATCGCTCACGGAAGAAGAGAAGGAAAAACTTCTGCGCCAAGTGGCAGGGGCTTTGGATTATGCTCATGAAAGAGATGTAGTTCACGGTTCTTTAAAACTGACCAACGCGCTTGTCGCTCCCTCAGAGCTTGGTGTCCGGGTTCTTCTGTCAGATTTCGGGATCTCAAGACTGATCGGGGAGGGGATTTCTTTCCTTCGCCTTTGTAGTGAAATTTCAAAAGCGCTCCTTCCCAATGCTCAATTTGGAACCGATCGAGTGATGCAGCAAAGTCGTAATTTTGTCCGAAGCTTTGCCTTTTTAGCTCCCGAACAGAAAATTTTTGATGGGAATATTGTTGAAGACAAGTCAGATGCCTATGCATTTGGCATCCTTGCTTATTTTATATTGACCGGGAAAATTCCTGAAGGGTGCTTTGATTTGCCGTCTCGAATTACTTCAGATTATAAGGGTAATTGGGATCTTTTGATCAATCGATGCTTACAAATCAATCCGAATATTCGTCCGCAAAAGCTTATTTTTGCAATGAATGAGTATTTGAGATCCCCGCGTATCGTCGGTAAGGAATTGCACCATCTATCAGAGGTCGAAGGAAAAATTGAACAAACCTCTCAGCTTGCTTTCGAATTTCCCGCCAAACCGGAAGGGGAATTAGAAGAGGCTCTCGTCGGAGATTCTCAAGCAGAGACACCGGGCGCTGCGAATCAATTAAAACCTGTCATTAAGCCCCAAGAGATTACAAGGCCCGAGTATGAAGCTGATCCCGCGGCTATTTTTCAAAGAGAGCTGCACGTCTCTCATTATACGCCGACAAAAGTGGAAGTGAAAGAAATCGAACCTATCCTCACGGATATGGTTGTGATCCCCGGTGGGCAATACATTCGAGGCAGCACCGAAGGATCTCGCGATGAAGTGCCTCGCCATGCGATCAAACTTTCAAGCTTTGCGCTCGATATTCATCCAGTCACAAATGAGCAGTTTGTCCGATTTTTACAAGCGATGGGGGGGGAGAAAGATCAAAACAATAATGATATCATCCGCCTTCGCGATGCTCGGATTAAGCGGAACGCCGGCAAATTGACAGTTGAATCCGGGTTTGCCAAGCATCCTGTTGTGGGGGTGACTTGGTATGGAGCTAGCGCCTATGCCAAGTGGGTAGGTAAGAGGCTGCCTACAGAGGCCGAGTGGGAATCTGCTGCAAGTGGTGGCAAGGAAGATTTTGTATTCCCAACAGGGCTTGATATTGATCGAACGCAAGCGAATTTCTTTAGTTCTGATACCACTGCGGTGATGAGTTACCCGCCCAATTCCTTTGGCATTTATGACATGGCGGGCAACGTTTATGATTGGTGTCAAGACTGGTATGCCTATAACTATTATGACACATCTATCCTAGAGCCCGAAAATCCCAAAGGGCCGCATCAAGGTGTCTATCGAGTTCTCCGCGGCGGCTGCTGGAAGAGTTTGCGAGAAGATCT
>CAZQNB010000020.1:0-23193 GCA_964594545.1 uncultured bacterium
TTTCGACGCTTTGACGCGCTTAAATAGGAAGTTATTTTTTGCGATTGGTATAACTCGACTTTGTACATTTTTCGGAGCGATTTTTACAACCTTTTGATCTACAATCGATTACAGCTCCCTTCAATGGCGTGTTCAAGCCGATTGAAGGGAGTTGTAATCGATTGTAGATCAAAATCTTGCAAAACTCGCTACCGAAAAATGTACAAAGTCGAACTTAAAAATCTTTGCTAACCATTACGTTTAACTTGCTTGACCAGTAGTTAGAGCCAAATTCCCCTTCGCAACCCAAGTCTACTTTAACGGGCTTTTCTTTCCCGATGGCTGCAATACAATTCAAACCCACGGATCCCAAATTGAGAGTTTTATTCACAGCTACGACTGTAAAGCTATTAGGACTTCCCACAAACGATGTGTTTACAGTCCCTATGCCAAAAGGCTTTTCAAAGATATAAGAGCCCTTTTCCGTTAAGAAAAAAGCGCCCCAGCTCGTATCCCACTTCTCACAGAATTTCAGACCTATTTCGCTACGCACCATAGAGCTACTCTTAGCCTTTTGCTTTGCGTTAAAAGGAAAAGCTCCCTGTTCTTGATACCCTCTTTGCCAAGAAATGGCCCAATCAGCAGAGGTAAAAGGGATCATATCGCCCCAAGAAAACTCTACGTCATATCCAATTTCCAAGTGAGGAACAAGCTGCCACGCAAAGATGTCTGCATGGGCCTTTTCAGAAAAACCCGGGAAGGAGATATTCCTTGTATTATCTATTTTGTTAAATAGGCCCCAAACAGCAGGAGATAGATAGAAATCCCCTATAAAATAATTTCCATAAAGAGAGCCGAAGGCGTAGTTGATGTTGCCATGGCCTGCCTGGTTGTCTTCATTATAGTGAGTATGGGCAATCCCAACCGATCCTCCCGCGAGGCCCCTATTTTCTCCCCGATAATCAAACCCGGCAAGAACAGCTTCCGAGATAAAATTAAAGGAAGGGTTTTGTAAAGAGGCTGCCCCACGTGCAAATTCTCCAAAACCTGATATCCAACCAGAGAACTTGTTTTTAGGCCCTTTACTTTTCACAGATGGAACACCTCGATCTGCAGTAAGCGCCGAGAGAAAACGATCTTCCGAAGATTCTTTTCCTGAAAATCTAAAACCATCCAGGTGAGAACTGACAAGGTGACTCAAAGAAAATGCAGTCTGCGCTGTGATGTAGGTCCCGAAGGCATTTCTAGCGGGCGATACACTTTTTAATGCTCGGGTCAACTCATTTCCAAAAAGAGCTGCTAAAGAGGTAAATCCGCTTGATGGAGGAGCCCCTGCATTTAAATAATTTGCGACAACTAGAGAGTTTCCCTGAAGTCCTTGAGTAGGTATTGCCAAAATATAATTTAAATAAATGTCATTTCCAACATAGGATAAATCGAACGTAAATCCCGGAATCGTGTTGATAGAGGAAAAGACGCCGCTTAAAGAACCTGCTGTTACAATCGGATAACTTCCTTGGCGCGGAAAAGCGCCCGGATCTTGAATAATTTGCAATGCCCCGGCAACTACAGCGCTCCCCCCTACATTGACTCGAGAGGATGCGGTAGGCTCTATCTCAATTGCAGTGGTTGATCCCGAATTTAAAACAAGACTGCCAAGGTTGATTGTTCCAACGGAATTGCCCGGAGAAAGGAGCCCTCCATTATCAATTGTCGTCTCCCCGCCAATTGTTCCGGATCCCTTGAGCGTTCCTCCGGAACCCACCGTGACAGCTCCCGGAACGGATCCGTTAATCGATAAAACTCCTTGCTGAATTGAAGTGAGACCCGTGTAGGTATTTACTCCTGATAATGTCTGCTTGCCGGGCCCTTGTTTTGTTAAAACTAAAGGAGTGCCTAAATAATTCCGAATGCTTCCGGCAAATAACCCATTTGTAGAAGAATCTGTATTGATGATGAGCGTCGGAGTCGATCGTACAATACTTGCGCTATCGCCATTGAGTTCTCCGATCGTAAACGGAAGAGATGTTTGGATATCAAGTAGATTATCTTTTAAGACGATATTTGCATTACCGCCCGAATTTGCGCCTTCAATATGAAAACCTATATCGGAAATACGTCTTCCTTCATTGATTGCCTCAATGGTTATCTTCCCACCTGAAACAGTAAAACCTCCATTGAGCGAAATTTGCGGCGCTTCAACAGTGCCCTGATTGATTACAGAAATAACAGAGCCGTCGCCTAAAGTCACTGTGCCATTAAATAATGCCTGCGAAATCCCAACGTAACCGACATTATTCGTTTCGCTCCCTGTATTCGTGGCAGCATTGGTAATAGATATATTTGAATTAGTTCCCGCAACAAAAACACCACCCACTTCTAATTGACTTGAATTAACAAAACCTATTTGGTTAGATGTGCTTTCATTACTATTCGTCCCATTGTTGGAAATTATAATATTAGCGTCATTGCCTAAAGTGCAAGAACCCTGAAAATAAACTTGTTGCGCTCCTACAGAGCCAATCAAATTACTTCCCGCTCCGATCCCTGTATCTTCGCCACTATTTTCAATTTGTAAACTAAAAGAATCGCCTGATGCAAAGGCACTTACAACTTTAAATTGCGCAATTCCAATGACACCTGCGTAATTGGGAGAATTCTCCGTATTCCCACTAAAATTCCCCTGATTGCTTACATGAATGGTTTCGTTATCTTGAATGACAGCAGAAGAACCAAACAACAGCTGACTGCTCGAAACGGTTCCAATACTACTCGTATTCACAGAATGGCTACTATCTGTTCCGCTATTTGTGACTGAGAAAGTCAAAAAGTCATCGGCTTGGAATTCTCCATTGAAGATCATTTGACTGCTGCCTAATTGACCTACGTTAGTCACAGATCCTGTTTTATTCTCGCTGCAAGTTCCGCTATTTTCCGTAACAAAAGCAGCGCGCTTGCCAACAGTGCAAGAATCATTAAACCTCACCTGATCGCCATCGGAACCAATTGTCGTGACACATCCAACGTAGCTCTGTCCACTACCGCTACCACTATCGACACCCTCATTGGTTGCAGTTAGGCTTAGATCATCACCTGCTACAAATTGTGTATTTACATAGAATTGATGTTCATAAACAGTCCCTACAGTCAGTACATTGCTGCCATTGATTCCGCTGCTCCCACTATTTTCACCATAATTCGAAAGGGTAATGACGTTAGAACCCCCTAAATTACATGTAGTACCAAAACTCATTTGCGAAGACCCAACAGCCCCAATAAAGCTACCCCCTTGAGATGTCCCGCTATTGACTCCATTATTGGTGACAGAAAAATTCAATGCGTCACCCGAAACAAACGCATCTGTATTATAATATTGACCCGTTGATACCAATCCAATGTTATTTCCACTCAGGCTATTATTACCGCTATATGTGCCGGTGTTAGATAGAGAAATGGTCACATCATCTTCAACGCTATGAACATTATTAAACTGAGCCTGATAGGCAGTCAGGAAGGAAATTTGATTCCCACCTGTCCCATGAGAACTATCACTCCCGGTGTTCGTTAGAGTAAGAGATCCTCCATTTAACACAGAGAAAGGACCTTGAACAAACAATTGATTGTCCATATTACTGAGCGCAATATTTGAACTATTTGACAATAGCGATCCTGTATTGATTATATTTAGGACCGCGCTACCTGAAGAAGAGACATCGTTGCGGTTGAATGAGAATTGATTGCTTAGAGCTGTGACATTATTCGTATTCGTTGCATTAAATGTCGCATTTGTTTGCGTGCCTGTAACACCAAGTCCATTGAATTGAACCTCATGATCGTTAAAATGAATTGTAAATGGAGAGGCGCTATTTGCAAAACAAACAGAACAGACAGAAAAATGCTCGTCTGATTGAGTAGGACTTAAATCAACACCCGGAAAAGAACTATCAAAAATAACATATACCACACCGGAAGGAACTCCCGTAGGATCCCAATTTCCGGAGACATTCATATTCTGCTCAGGACTTGTCGCAATCCAAGTAGAGATGGGCTCGACAGCCATCAACTGTGCACTTAAGAGCGCAAGACTTATACCAAACGCAATAACACAAACTCTATTCTTAGGGGGTGGCATGTTTATTTTGTAGCACCCCACCCATATTAACTCAAGGAGCTATCGCAAGAATCAGAATAATTTAGGTTCTATTGATTTTTGGGTTATTTGGAGACGATTTTCCTATGCAACTCACCTTTTCTAAGCCATGTTTATCAAAGTATTCTTGATACCCTTCTTCAAAAGCGCATACAAGGTTGAACTTCTCCACTGGATCCATCTCTTCAAATGCCACTTCTCCACATGAGCGGATCGCATCTCTAGAAGCGAGTCGATCAGATAACTCCCCCCAAAAACAATTTTCATTATAATCATCCATGAAGCCGTTGAGTTCAGCATCTTCCTCCAGCTCTTGTGAAGGGCCGATAGATTTACCCTCTCTAGCAACTAAATTCTCTAAGCCAAATTCTTTTGCAGAAGAGTAAAGAAACTCTGCCAGATCCTTATATTCCGTCTCTTCTTCCTCAGGAGGTCGATGGGAATTGACCATCCAATTGCCTAGATAAACCAACTTAAGCAAGAGTTCATACTGCCTTTGTGTAAATTGGACTTTATTTTTTAATTCACTCATACAAAAACACCTTTATTGAAAATTCGAAGAGAATATACCGCTCGTGATTGAAGGATCGGCACTCCCATAATGAAATTATGGGGCAAGCTTATAGGAAGAATTATTTTTTTGCACACCCTTTTGTCAACCATTTGAACAGATTCACTCAATTGCAATCCAATGGCTCATTGGAGTGTAGAGCGGCGCTTTGAAATAGACCCCCTCTTCTCCTTCCGAGCTATAGCCAAGAGGAAGTCCTGGACCAAACCAGCGCCAGGGAAAGATCACTTTTTGACTTGGATGTTGACACAGATAAGCGCCCCACCAGCTAAATGTACTATTGGCGATAATACCAAACGCAGCAAATAAATTCATATTTAAGCCGCGTGAAAGCTGTCGATAAATCGAAGATCGTAAGTGGCATTGTATGACTTCATACTATGCCACTTACGATCTTCGATTTTCGACGCTTTGACGCGCTTAAATATGAATTTATTTGCTGCGATTGGTATAATGTGGTGCTTGCAAAGACTCATCAGATAAAGATCTTCCCAATGCTCTTGTTTTTCAATGATGAAGTAGTGTTTGACCTTCCGTAAAATACGCATCGTCTTTACAAATTCGGTATCATCTGAAAAAAAAATAAAAAAATCGTTTTCACAGTCAAAATAGGCAAGAGCTTTTTCATAGTATTCATCTTCAGAGAGGTTGTACATAACAGGCCTCCCCCCTTCGAGCCATCGTAAATAATCTCCTCTACGCACGTGGATGGAAACTGTATTTTCATCAAGAAAATGGCCATATTTTCCCCAAAGAGACGCTACAATTTCAGATGTCGGAGCAAAGAGCTCTAGAATTTCATTTCTTCTATGGTGGAAGTAGTTTGCCGATTGAAAAAGCCCGGCAAGGCACACCGACTGGGGATTTTCTCTTGGAAGATCGATCCATTTCAACCCTGTCTCCCAAATAACGGGCAGTGGGGATCCATTTTCCTCAAAACGTTTTAAGCGGGATAAGACGGGACTTTCTCCCACATGAGCCACTTCCGTCCAAGGAAAGATCGCTTCAGCGCCGATATCCATAGCATAGGCATAAGTGGCTGCTGCAATGAACATTTGATTCCCAAGCCCACCCCCTAAACTGCCACTGACAACAAGCCCCGCTTCCAATTGAATAAATATTAAAAAAATTAGAAATTTCACAAAGACCAAATTTTTATTTTAAAAAAACTAACAGCTTCTAACATTTTAAAATATAAAAAAAATTTTTAGAAGCCTCCTTGCCAAAATCCCGATTGTTCAATTACGAACGGTATAAATAATGCTTTATTATTAACCTATCTTGCCGTTTAATAGATGTGGATTTCCATTTCTCATCAACACGGCCCGTTTTGCTCTGGAAAACTAATTACTTTAAAGCAGATTGAAAAATGAAAAAAGAAGAAGCTTATTGGACTCCTTGCCCGAAATGTTGTGGATGCGGCAAAAAAAACTTAAAACTCCGCAAGAAGGCAAAAATCCGCTACCAAACAGCAATGAATGAATTTGAAAAAGCAAAGAGTGAGGGAAAGCCTTCGATCCGCCCTAAAATTACTCAATATTTATGCAATAATTGCAGTGGATCCGGCTTGATTGCTGCGACTTGCGCCCCAAAAGCAGACGCAAAAAACTATCCCCATGTAGCAATTATTGGTGCAGGCATAGGAGGCATGGCGCTTTCTGTCGCCTGCTTGCATCGCGGCATTCCCTTTACCCTTTATGAGCGCGATAGTAGTTTTGATGCGCGCGCTCAGGGCTACGGACTTACCTTGCAACAAGCAAGTAACGCAATTAAAGGATTGGGTCTTTTCGCTTTAAAAGACGGAAGCAATTCCACACGCCATGTGGTGCATACTGTAGAAGGGAAAGAAATTAGTGAATGGGGCGTGAGGACGCATGCAAACATTAAAAAGGCCCCAAAGCGTGTAAATTTGCATATCCCGCGACAGTCCTTGCGCTTAGCGCTGCTTGAGCAATTGGGAGACCATGCCGCCGTGCAGTGGGGACACCGCTTAGTTGGTTTTAAACAATGTGTTGATAAAAGTGTTGAACTGAGCTTTCAAGTGAACAAAGAGACGAAAAAGGCTAAGGCCGATTTGGTGGTCGGTGCCGATGGCATTCGGAGTGTTGTCCGCAGCTTAACTGTTGGTGAGGATATCACGCCTTTGCGTTACCTAGGGTATATGGTCATTTTGGGTATTTGTTCTTTAGAGGCTCTTAAGGGCGTTGAGAGTTCTCTACTCGACTCAGCCACCGTATTTCAAACCGTTAATGGCTCTGAGAGGATCTACATGATGCCTCACGCGTTAGACTCGATCATGTGGCAACTGAGTTTCCCCATGCTTGAAGAAGAAGCTAAGGCCTTAAGCGCGCAAGGAGCTCTAGCACTTAAAGAAGAAGCGTGCCGCAAGGCAAAATGGCATACGCCCATTCCTCAAATCTTAACAGCCACCCAACCTGCACAAATTACAGGTTATCCCGTATACGACCGAGAATTACTCAAGCCGGAATTATTGGAAAAAGCGGGCGCCTGTACTTTGATTGGAGATGCAGCTCACCCGATGAGTCCATTTAAAGGACAGGGAGCCAATCAGGCGCTGTTAGATGCGCTATCTCTCGCTCGTCATATTTCAATAGCATGTACTCCCCGGTCTAAATGGGAAGATGCCGGCTTAAGAGAAATGGTACTCACTGAATTTGAAGAAGAAATGTTAGCGCGAAGTTCTTCTAAAGTGAAAGACTCAGCTGAGGCTGTGGAACTTTTACATTCCAAAGATGTGCTACGTGAAGGTTCTGACCCTAAAGGACGATTTTTTCGAAGTAACAATCGGCGTTTGGACGGGTTCAAAGAGCCGAAAATCCATTAAAAAAAGGGGGCTATATTCATTCAATAGTGCTATTTTGGGTCGCTGTTTGCACTCATGAGCATTTGTTCGATCTTTCTATATCCCATGTAACGAGCAATGAATAAGGGACTCTTTCCGGCTATGTTTGTTAGATTTACATCGGCTCTAGCATCTATAAGCATTTGCACAATCTTTTCATAACCGAATTGAGAAGCCACGTGAAGAGGGGCACATCTTTTACCTGTTGATTGATTCACATCCGCTCCTTTATCAAGGAGCATTTTAACGACTTTTTCATGACCTTTTTGACAGGCCATGTAAAGAGGGGTATATCCACCCTCTACCGCTTGATTAACGTTAGATCCGTTATTAATCAGTATTTCAACAACTTTTTCATGACCTTTTTGACAGGCCATGTAAAGAGGGGTAACTCCACCCGCTCCCGCTTGATTAACGTTAGATCCGTTATTAATCAGTATTTCAGCAACTTTTTCATGGCCATTTTGAGCGGCCCAGTGAAGAGAGATAAATCCTTTTTCATCCGGTTGATTAACGTCAGCTCCTTGACTAATAAGTATTTCAACAACTTTTTCATGACCATTTTCAGAGGCCAAGCCAAGAGGGGTAGATCCATCCTTATTCCCTTGATTAATCTTAGCTCCTTCATTAAGAAACATTTGCACGATCTTTTCATAACCGAATTGAGAAGCCGAGTGAAGAGGGGTAAATCCTTTTTCATCCGGTTGATTAACGTTAGATCCGCTATTCACGAGTATTTCAACAACTTTTTCAAGACCATTTTGAGAGGCCACGTGAAGAGGGACAACTCCTCTCTTATTCGGTAGATTAACGTTAGATCCGTTATTAACAAGTATTTCAACAACTTTTTCATGGCCATTTTGAGTGGCTAAATAAAGAGGAGTAGATTCTTTTTTCCCAGCTGTTTGATTAACGTTCATTCCTGTGCCAACAAGTAAAGTTACGCTTTGCTCGTCGTTTGAATCGCTAGCGCTAGAGAGCCAACTGATTTTTTCTTCTTCGCCTAAGGAAGACAGACTTTGAGCTTGCTTAGATAAAAAAGATGTTTTCCAAGCATTAAAAATGCAATCGGCGTCTAATTTATTTTCCTTATCCGTAGATAAGAAAACTTTCATAGAAAAGGCTTTGCTTTGTTCCGAAGAAAAATCGTAAGATTGAGCTATTTTTCCAGAAATAGAGGCTAAAGGAAAAATATTTGCATTTAAATCATTAACATCTATCAATCTATATACGTTTTCTTCTGGACTGAATTCAAATACGATGCCGTGGTGTTTGGTTCCAATCAAAAAAGCTAGAGATTTAAAAGGAATTGAAGAAGCGCTTAACTGTTCTTGAAAACTAAGCATTAGGGGCAAGAGATCTTGAGGATTATTCGTATAAGTTCCCGATATTGCTCCGATTAGACTATCTGTTTTATGTTTAGATGAATTTCGGTCTAACTTATCGAAAAAATTAGATAGATCTTTATCTTTCTTAATCTCCTTTATCAGATCCTCTTCTTTTAAATGCCTCATCAAATTGTCTAGTTTCTTTAGAGTCGTTATAAAAGCGGAAGATCCTTCTAAGAGATCTTCTAATATCGTAAATGCATACTTGCCACAAATTCCATCATCATTATTAGAGTTCGGACACAGTTTTTTTACTAAAGAGATAAGTTTTCCGTGGGTTAGATACCTTACTTCCGATTCAGTTCCTATTTTGTTAAGAAAAGACTCGATCGATTTGACACACACAACAACAAAATCAAAAAGCTTAAAGGCTAAAAACGAACCTAGGTGAATGGGATTGAAAAAATTTTTTTTGACTTCATGAATACAATATTCAAAGTTTTTTCTTACTATCTGTAAAGAGCGTAAAGCAACTGCCGTTATAGTACTACACACATCTCTCCCCGTACGAAGAAGGGAAGGTGTTAATTGGATTGATTGCGCATTAATTTCAGTCTTAATCATAAAAAAAGACGATGACATACTTCATGGTTGACATCCCTCGATGGATGATGTGGCGGGAAAATCCGGAACCTTATAGAAAATAATCCCGTCTCCCTATTTTGCATAGAGAAACTCCGGGTGCAAGATTCGAACTTGCGACCAATGGATTAACAGACTTGCGACAATGCTGCCGTCCGCTACCTTCGCTGACCTTAAATCACCCTTTCTTGCATAAGTCTATAGAGAAGGATGGATTATTTCCAGGAAATATTGGTAATCGATGTCAACCTCGAGTAAGGCCAGGAAATAGACAACTCCGTTGGATTTCCGTTATTTCTTATAAAAATAAATACCTGATTATGACGCTTGAATTTCTGAGAGAATCTACAAAAAAATTCAATTCCATGAAATTCTTCCGGCTTGGTAGCATCTTTTGAAGATTCTCGAGGGAACGCAATGGCTGTCAAAGATCATATGAAAAACGATAAACTACAATTGGATATTGATAACGGCGATCTTGTTAAATTAAAACAAGCGCTGGAAAAATGGTCATTTAAGGACTATCAAAGTTTAATAAGATTTTCCGTGAGCGTTTTGCTCTTAGCAGAAGACAAGTCTATTTCGATAAAACTGAAAGGGATTCAAAAAGAAATTCAACCTGCCCCTGAAATTCTCAAACAGGAAGAACCCAATCCATGAACATCTCCAATGACGATTACGATCCTACTCAACTCATCCAGGAATTGTCCGCTAATCTTAATCAACCAGATAAATTTGCAGAAATTTTTTGCTCCGCAGCTAAGACTCAAAAAAAAATTGATAACACAATAAATGACTGTATTCGTATGTTGTTAAAAACAGACACAGACGCAAGGAACAGCATTAAAAATATAGTAAAAGAGGTAAATAGAGAAGATTTAAAGCTCATCGTCAATAAAATTGGATTAGCAGCATGGTCTATTCTTTTGTTAATCATCGGTGCAATGACTCACAAATATTTTGCCTAGTTCTCAAACAGTCCTGCCCGTTGCTCTTTTTATAGCCTCAAGAAGAGCTTTTAACCCCTAAATCGGCTTGTGCCTGCGCTAAAACCCTAGCGGCAGCTTGAAGATCTGAGAGCATTTGCCTCTTCTGCGATTCCATTTGAACCTTCAGGGCTCTAATGTTGCCAAATAAAGATCTTGTCTCGTTTTCTAATCTCGTGCGCTTGCTATCAAATTTCTGATTTAGGATCTTGTCTACTTCTTGACCCACCGTTGGCGACGGCTGAAAGCGAGCTTCTAAATTGTTACGCCAATCCTCCAATAGTTGATGCAAAAATGCCCCAAATCCCTTTACCTGATCAAGCTTTACCCAAGAAATATCTGCAGCTGTATTGATCCCACCTTGTGCCAACATCGCCAACCTACGTCCACGAATATGGGGTAATCCCGCGGATGCTATCTTAAAACTACTCAAAAAAACATCCAGTTGTTGCTCTATAAGTTTTCTATAAATTTCCGCTCTCTTAGCCTGCAATCTACTTTGCAAAGAATCGTATTCACTTTTCAGGGTGATTATTCTATTTTTGGCCCATTCAAATTGGTTGTTCTTACAAAAATCGTCCCATTTATTGTTCAGGTCACTCCATCGCTCCTTCGCGTATTCAAACTCGGCTTCCCTTTGTAGATAACTTTCTGATTTTACCTGTTTGATTAACCCTGCAATGATTGATCCTCCGCCTAACCATATAAACCACTGTTCTGGGGAAATGAGTGTTATTATTAATGCTATAGCTATCACTCCGGTCCTTGCTATTGTTTGCCTTGTCCGAGGACTCAGTTTCATCGGAGGATTTATTGAATGAATCGTACAACGATCCGGGTCGATTCCATGTGTTATTGATTGTGGGACCTGATTGATTGCAAATGAGTAGGCTTCTGAAATAACCTTAGCTCCATCCTTACTCATTGTTTGTTGGGCTGTATGATCAGCAAAGAACAAAGTCCCAAAAGCGCGTTCTGAATAACACCATGGACAGCCAGACAATCCATTATAAAACGCATGGAGCTTATTTTGATGGCATTTGGCTATTTGTGAGGTCAGGCTTTCTAATGTTTCTTTCCATTGGGCTGCTGTTGGTCTCCCATTCTGCATACATCCATTTTGCGAAAAAGCGGCCTCAAAAAAATGTTGTAACGGTTCTGGAAGGATGTGCATTGGCATGGTGCGAGGAGGGGCTGTTAATCCTCCAGGATTTTTTGAGTACGCAAATATACATTGCTTGATTGCCTCTTCCAAAGTGATTTCAGTATTTTCTGGGGGGACTCCGCTAAATGGATGCCGTCCCATGAATAGTAGATGAAAGCATAGAACCGCTAACCCAAAATTGTCATGATTTGCTGTACGAATGATGTTTTTAAATGAAGACATTTTCAGTAATTCAGGTGAGGTAAATTGCGGGACGCCCACCTCGCACAAGAACATCCCTGTTTGAGAAGATACCTGAAAGGAATCGCAATCGATTAGGCGAACTGTGCCATCTTTTGCTATGTAAATATTTCCTTCATTTACATCTCCGATGACATATCCATTCTTATGAACCACAGCAAACGCAGCAGATAGATTCCTCGCAACATGGACTAAAAAATGCCAGTCGACTTGAGGGAAATATTCCTTCCTGTCTCCGGGGCTAAACAACTGATGAATCGCTCTGTATTCCTGATCGAGTTGTCGCATAATAAACCCACAAACGACTCCTTTGCTATCCGAAACTGTTGAGATGGGCCATGTAGTAAATTGGCGAAGTTCGGGGTCTTTACTTTTTACCATTGCAATAAGTTTCAAGACAGTTTTCTGATCTGGAGGGTGGTGATATAATTTGACTACGACATCGTGAAACTCATGGGTATCATAGACAACACCTTCACCTCCCGAGGCAATGCATTCTTTTAGGGAAATCTTGGTTTTACAGACGTCAATATAATATGTGGATTGTGGCATAGTTCAAACATCTGTTCTTTGCCCTATGGCCATAACTAGGCTAATGTCATCGTCTGTGCGATCAATAACAAGCGGACTCTTTAAAAGATTTTCTATATTTGAGCGGATATCAGACACTTCTTGTCTAGAAGATCGGAATCCTTGAAACACTTTCCTAAAGAATGGTTGATGCGCTTCTTGAGTGGCTGAATCAAGAAGCAGATCCTGAAGTCCATCGGAAAATAGAGTGATTTCATCCGGTGTGGGCCTGTCAGTAGCAATCATGACCGTCTGCAAGAAATTCTCATCTGAGAGGAAGAAGGTCGTATTTGCATATTCTCCATTTTGAGGCCAAAAAATTACCTGATAGCCTTTATTGGGTGCGTTACAGGAGACTATTCCCCCATCTCCAATCTGAAAATAACAGGATCTTCTTCCTTTAACAGCAACACAACCCAATAAGGTGCATGCAAAATCGCGTAATGACGCTCCTATTGAATGGGCTTCCTTGCTCATCTGATCGTGCGCTGTTTGCAGCCAAGTCTCAATTGCTGGTCGTTCAATCACTAAATCAGGATCTGTAGTTTCGTCTATCCAATCCGCAACAGCTCTCAATAGAGTCTCACAAGCTATTTTAGCCCCTAAACCACCATGAGACGCACTACCCGCGCCATCAGCGAGAACTCCTACGAATACATGCTCTCCATCAAAGGAATAGGCTCTATTTAAACAATAGTCTTGGCAGGGGATATCGTCTTTGATATGACTGGTTCCTTGAAGAGAAATAGCAAAGGATTCCCAATTGCTCACACTTCAGCCCATCCTGTTGGGGCTTCCAATTTGATATTTGTATCGGGTGCAGATTGCGATACAGCTCTTAAAGAAGCAGATAACCAAACGAACAACTCCCTAAAACTCAATCCTTTTAATTTTAATGGCTGCCTTGTGGAGATCTGACTTAAAATATCCATATTTGCCTGTTCCACTCCTACGGCAAAGAAAGAGAATTTCTTCTTGGATTCTCCGTCTTTAACTTGAATGGCAGCTTCAGTCCAACTATCGGTTGGCGCGCCATCTGTGATTAAAAAGATCCAGGGTCGATAAAATGAAATGCCATTTTTCTTATACTCTGCCTTGCGCTCTTCTACCTGCCGGATTGCTTCTACAATCGCAGCGCCCATGGGGGTGTTACCAGTTACTTCAAGCTGTGGAGGGAAAAACTGAGCAGCGCCGTGGAAGGCACATTTTGTTTCTACTGGACCAAACGTAATAATGCTCACTTCGACCCGCTTTAGAGCGATAGGATCTTTGCTTAATTCATCTTTAAATGTGATTAAGGCATCATTTAATTGTTGGATTGGAGCGCCGTCCATAGATCCAGATGTATCCAATAAAAGAACACATGGGCATCTTCGTTCAGGATTACTTGCAAAATCGTCCGCACCAAAAGGGACTTGATTAAATTCCGAATTTTCCATTTTTCCTCTTAAAGTTGTCTATGGTTTACTTTTCTTCATTCTTTCTTTGAGTTTGGCTATAAGCCAAAAACTCAGCACACGGCTAACAGTCAAAACAAGTATTCCCCTTATTATCCCAAATCTTCTCATGTTACTTCTCTTTTGATTGTTATCCAGAACATGTTAATAACCAGCGGTTTTGATCGTTTTTGAGCATCGTGGAGCTCCTGACTTGTATTTGGCCGTGTCCTTAAGCAGAGCACTTTTCTTAGGGTTAGAAGCGCTCTTGTTGCGTTTAGGAGGATTTGAATATTCGTGTCTCTGAGTCCCCTTTTTCCCTGTATAGGGATTTATATTTCCTTTCGCTGAATAATTATTATATCTGCGACTATCCGGATTTGACTTATGGTAAGGTTTCACGTACGTACCATTTTTCTTATAATACCCGCGCGTAGTTCCTGCATGAAGCATGGAAGAAAAAGGCAGTAAGCATACAAATGCAACAATCATTGATCGCATAAAATTCATAAAACACACGTTTCCTTATTGAGTTTGAGCAGTTTCTTGTCCTTAATGTTTTTATTGATTTGTCGTAGTTTAATACTTAGAACATACCAGCTCAAAAATACCATAATTCGAAAGACAGCTTCTCCTACGGTCCAACCATCAACCCCCCATTCTTTAAAATCCTTTATTATGTCGGCTAAAAAACGGAACGGACAAGCAATCAACCAGAAAGTTAAAAGACATGTGCCTGGTTTTTTATAGGCACAATAATAAATACACGCTAAAGGAATTAGTCCTGCAAAAGAATAAGCCAAACATTCTAGTATGACTTCCTCAGAAATGAATGTGAAGTAAGACAGGACGAACAGAATTGCAGAGCAAATCAAACTACACCCAGTCAAATAAAAAACAGTAGTATATAACCACCATTTTCTTATTTTGCTTTCTTTTGAACTGATAGAGATCTCTGCTTCCTCGCTCATAATCACTTTCCTGCTCATTTACCAAATATATTCAAAATAAAACATTAAATAAAAAACCATAAATAAAGCAAAAAACACAAAAACATTCGCCATGAATAATAATAAAGTCGCGAATATAATAATACTCATAATCATTATTTAGTGCTCATAGTCTGTGGAATAGAGCTTTGAGAGCACTTAGCCTTTGTTTTAAAGGAAAAAATAGTGACCAGCTCCCACAATAGAAAAAGAACCCCCGTCAGGATTGCTTTCGGCAAAATTGTCAGGGACCGGCGTCGTGATATGGATCTTACGCAAGAAGAGCTTGCTGAAAGAGCAAATCTACACCCTACCTATATCGGCAGTGTTGAAAGAGGGGAAAGAAATATCGCTTTAGAAAATATTATTGCCTTAGCGAAAGGGCTGGAGTGTTCTCCAAGAGACCTTTTCCTGGAAAATAGTTGAAAAGTCAAAGATTTATTTAAGCGCCGGACGGGTCTTTTATTTCCTTGCAGTTACTTATGGTTCCTGGGTTAACTATTCTTGTTTTGGCTTCGTAGAAAAATGTTTACATAAGCCTAACAACCCAATCCAAGAAGAGCCCCCGAAGAAGATCCCAACAAAAACCCCGCACATTCTTTCGTCGTCATAGTCACGATATGCCTTGGACTGCAGCTCAAGTGAAAGAGATCCCCCTCTCTCTTTCGAAAACTCTTTAAATGTTGGGGTATAGAGATTGTAAGCAAGTATCCCAATGAATAGTGACAATATAAATAAAAATCTTTTCACGCGCTTCTCCTTGTTTTCTCGAAAGGATACCATAATAAGCACGTTTATTTCTTTATTAAATAAGTTTTTAAATAATTTGTTTTTTTAATTTCAATAATTAACACGCTTTTCATTATTTTTAGATGAAAAACAAACCATTGCTTTATCCTTTGAAATAGGGGCTAAATCCAGATTGCTGAAGATTTTGGTGTCCCAAAGTCCTTCCCTCGATCTGTTTATCCCCGGTTACTAATACAAGCCCCGTCGCCAAGGTTCTAAAGGCATCAGCACCGTGAGAAGCCCAATTATGCAATGGCTGACTTGCCCAACATCCTGCACGATCATTCCACATCTTTTTGTAGTTTTCTAAGCATTTTATCCCCTGGGCGCACTTCCTCTCATCGAACCAACAACGCTTGAACATGCCGCGAACAGCATCTATGCCGGGAATCACATCGACACGCGGCACTGGGATCAGATTGATACCCATTTTGCGAGCCGAAGCTTGACGTGTCATTCCGCTTGAAAATTCATGCGTTAACACGTCGTGCGGAGCGAGATGCTTTTCATACACATAGGGCTTAGATTTGACCACTCCGAGCCAGTGCGCTAAAGACTCTCCGCTGCCTTCCACATAATCGATAAGATGAATTTCCTTGCCAACGAACTGCACAAACCAAATGGCTGTAGAATCGTTATAACCCAGATCCCAGGCGGTGCAGACCGGAGACGACTCATCGTACGGAATAAACCCGACCCTCTTTTCTGCGCGAGCTAAAGCAGCTTGCTGAGCATAATAGGCTCCATCAATCGCCGACTCCCATGCTTCTTCCGGAGTAGAGGGATATTCACGCATCATATCGTCGCCCTGCGTCGACATTCTTGCGCAGTACCAAAACTGTTGTTCAGCATCGAGATGAATACCTCGCGATTTTAAAGACTGGAAATACTCGATTGATTCGGGGGGGATGATGATAGAAGACCCAATACGATAGGTAGGCTCTTTCCACCACGGAAAAAAATGAAACCTGAAGTCTAGCTTACTCAACTCAACATCTTGGGTCGTTAAAATCTGCGACTGCTTGCACATCTCATAGAAATAGCCCTCACGCCCTTCCGCTGTGGACTCTATAAAGACATATTGACCAGGGGCAATGGTATTCAAACTCCCAGTAATAATCTCTGCCGCCTTGTCGGGGAATTTTGCACAAATTTTTCCAAATTCACTGATGTGTAAATATTGCAAAGTACTCCCTCTCATCGAGGTCCCCACGCGCAAAGAAGATCCATTGCTAAATACAAGCTCTCTTGCAGAGTCAATCTTTGCGGGCCGTGCAGCTTTCAGTGACTCCGGAAGACAATCATAAGCAAACTTGATGCGCTTGAACATATGTTCAGCATCCTCCCTCGTGTGAGCCACAATCCCCGCAGCCATGTTCGAGTTAAAAAGACAACGATCCAAAAAAAGAAGACAGATAAAAGTTGAAATCCCCAGCTGCCGGGCTTTCAAAATGATATTGCAATACCATATCGAGGAGTATAACTGTCTCTGGGCCCAATTGAGTTCAAACAGAACTTTGCACCCTCTCTTGTCCACAACGCAATATAGATTGTTCAATCTCCACAAAGGATCTGACAATCGCTGTTCCGCAAGAACGAGATCCCCCTTATTCATTGACAAGCTCTTTCGAAGTGCCATCCGCTTTTTCTAGTAAAAATTGCAATGGATTGGAGGAATCTCCTGCTATCTGTGTTTTTTCGTACCATCCGCAAGCATTAGCCATTACGAACTTGGTAAAACCCGGGTTAAACTGTTCAAATAGACCGCCCTTAACAAGTTTTGATTTTTGCATGTGCTGCACGATCTCAAAAGCTTCAGAAAAGACTCGGTTTCTTTTCGCCCATTCATAGAAATATGTTGGACTATACCCTCTTTCAAAGGCAAAATCTTCAAACCATACGTTATCTGAAACCTGCATCCATTCAAGGAATATAGACGCCTCCTTTTCCAGGAAAGCGTCGTCATAAATTTGTGGACGACCACATCCATGCCCTAAGGCAAATTTATTCCCCTTGGGGGCTGGTAAAGGCGGTTTTTTCGGCATGTTATAAAACTCCTTTTTCTATCATATGATTTACCCTAAATTTATTCCTTTGATATATATTTTCATATCATTGAATAAAAATAACTTATGAACTTCATAACCGTTCTTCCCAATATCGAATTCCTTTTAAGAACCATTCTGACAAACTCACACCATCCAAAGTGTACGAATCTGCTGGCGACTTCCCCGATTCAGATGGCCACGCTCTTAAGTTAGGAAAAGTTTCTCGCCAATAGTCAAAATTTGCACAACCTGCATCATCAAAATCTTGGCTGTATAAAACTAACCGTCTCCCCCGCAACCAAGAAACTGTATTTTCATCAGGTCTTTTGGCTACGCCTCCTGTCGCTATACAAGTGCAAAACTCACCGATCTCTTGACATAGACAAATAGCATCAAGTTCGCTCTCTACGACCACAGCGTATTGATTCACTAAAAATCCATAAATTGCTGTGCAATTTGACCCACCAGGCACCTCAAAGTATTTGCCAAAATGGTCTCGCTCCGTCCAATCAGCCTGACGAATCTTAATTTTGCTTATAGACCCATTCCCTAGAAAAAATGGGATAACAATCCCTTTAGGAAGACAGATCCACATCTTATTTTCTGTTTCTTCAATACCCCACTCAGAACGTCGATGAAAGCGTTTTTCAGGATTCCATCCGATTTGAAAACGGGAAACAGTTACTGTCGTCAACCCATATTTGTGTTTTACAAATGATAAGACCTCTGGATCGATTAAAAGACGTTTGTAATTGCTCGTAACCCACTCGTCAGCTTTATCTGTCCAAGATTTAGAAGGCACTCGAATAGGAGAAGTTTTCGCATTTTTGGTAGGTTCATATCTCTTGTCTGAATAATCATCACATCTTGCTTTTGCCTCTCCAAACGACATCCCCAAAAATTTTCGACAGAAATCAATAGCATCGCCCTTTGCATCGCATCTACGACACCAGTAACGTCCACTGCCATCTGGCCAAAACCGGAAGCGATCCGTCCCCGCACAAATAGGGCAAGAAGCGCCATATTCTCCCCCGTCAGTCGACGCTTCTCTAATAGGCTGTAATCCCGCCTGTGCCACAAGTTCAAACAATATCATCAACCCTCCTACACAAGAACCTATGCCCAAACTGCGAACTTGCGAAAAACCATGTATTTTCTACAGGAGAAACACAACCTTTCGATAGTTGCGAAAAGGCTGCGAGGAGATGCGAAAAGAGACTGGCATTGAAAAGTTTTATATGATGGTTTCGCACCCCTTTCGCTGAATTTTCGCAGGAGCACAAAACCTTTATCTTTCCTCTGAAATAACTTCTATCTTTCGCAGTTTCGCAATTTCGCAGAGGGCTGACACAAAATATGAACATCATGCTAACTCCCACCACTTCGATTTATCGGGTACAGGTCTTATAAGCCCGTGCTCTTGCAAGATTCTCACGATTCTCTCAGCAGTTTTCTTATCACGAACAGCCCCAGGGCCATCTTTGTAAATAATCCACAAAGGAAACTGTTTGTCTTGCCGCTTACGGAGAAAATCCAAAACCTTTTGTGCGAGATCCAAATCTCCATCAACTGCGGCAACACCACTGATGCGTAAGGCCTCATCTAGGTACCAAAGAGATATTCCTATTGCCCTCTGCATGGAATCAGCGCTAATCATCGATGCTCGTAAATCTTCAAATACCTCGAGAATTCCAGCAATCCGAGCTGCGTGCTCCGCAATTTTTTTAGCCAAGGAGTATACCGACCTATATCGTCCTGACGGACTAAGCTCTGCCTCAATCGATGTATAAAACTCTTGCCAAACACGTTTAGCTTCACCGGAGAGTTGGATCGACAATGGGATTAGCTCATTTTGTTTTCCTTCTTTAAGAGGAAATCCTCCCTCTACATCCAAGATGCGATCGCAATGTTCCCAATAATCCTGGAGCTGAAGATCCTGTTCCAGATTGGTTGCATTGTAAGCCCCTGTATCTCCCGCAGCAGGTGGCCATGCGACCAAAAACCGAGCCAAAACCCCCTGTTCCTTAAACGCCTCGTTTTTGATGATAGAGTGAAAAATGACAGGCTGTAACATCAAGTGCGAACAAAGACGTCGTCCAAAAAGATGAAACCGTTCAGCTTTACGAATACGAGTAATAGACGCCCCATCCCACAATTTAGAAAGAACCGCAATTGTGCTTGCAAGATGTTCTTTGCTCATTGAGAACCCTCCAAAAAAGCGCGCTCCCTCATCAGAAAAAAGACCAATAGAGGGCCTCCCTTGAAAGAATAAATGTTCGAGCCCAGCGATCGTTGGCTCATCGACAAGTATGTACGGTTCTAGAGGAGATTTTGGTTCAGAAAGCATCGCAAGTTGTTGATCTAAATCGTCTGGACATCCTCGCAATAATTTCTGTTTACGCGCCTTATACGCTTCGAATTGGGTTTCCCAAAGTTTCTTTTCACGATCGAACTCCGGTTGCAATACATTTTCCACATACCTATGAATGGATCGAAGAGCCAGCTTATCCGCTGTACTTTTTCGATCGCCGGACGTCGCAATCGTTAGAAAAAACTCGGAAAGAGGATGTTTCCTCCCATCCATAATCACATCCCGGTGTCCCTGGACACAAAGGCTTGCGACAGCTAAAAAAGACCCCCCGCATACTGAATCAGCCACTTTAGCGACCTCTATAATTTTACGAGCAGCTGGCGCCATGATCTTCCCCAAAGACTCAATAGGAAATGGCCTCGGAGCAGGAATCTCTCTTTGCAATGGCAAAGATTCGGCGTTTTTTGCTCTTTTCGCAAATTCCCCTTCTAGAACTTCCGCACGCTGCTGAGCTCCTGAAAAAGAGGTGCGATTAAATGCAGAATCATTGTACGATTGACCCGTTTCATTATCATTTTTTCTGGATGGAGCCGCTCCCAATTCGGCTCCTCCATTGTCTCTATTATCATCTTCCATAATCTCACCCATGATGCGCGTCAATAAATGCTACGAGCGCCGACGGATCGAATAAAAGGCGAGCGCCTAGTTTCCTCACACATTTTTGCCGAAACTGATCAGGGTTTGAAAAAAGTAAATTTTTCAACATGTTTTCCGTTAAAAACGGAAACTTTTCAAGAGCTTGTTTACGGGTCAAAAAAGACCGACAAACATATGACATAAATATCACCTTGGTTTAATTATTATTGAAATCTCTTGCCAGAGCATTCCTAAATCTTCCAAAACAATATCTATTCTGTATGAAATTAACCTTGATTGAAATTTATAACTAACCAAATGCAATTGATTACTTGGGTCTATAGAGGAGACGACGGAAGTTTTTAGGGTTTTGGCGTCAAATTAACGATCTAAAATCGCTATGATTGAATTCCAAATATCAAGTTCAATCCAGCCTCTCTTCCGACTTTCAGCAGCACGTGCAACGTCCGGAAAATAAGTCGCGAGTTGTTTTCGAGAAAGATTAAAATCCAATTGAGCCAGAAGAACCTGTAGAATACGTCCTTGATCATGTATACTAGGACGCCCAGCTTCTTTAGAAGGGAACAAAGATTCAATTTCCTTGATTTTGTCCTCAGGAATGTTTTTTATAAACTGAGGCTGAAATGCACAAGAAGGAACTGACGGACGTGATGCATATTGTACTACCATCGGGGCTACTCTTAAACATAACGGATAAATGCGAATTTTTGATTTCTCAGAAGCCTTGCTAAATGCCCTGCTAATCAGGGCATCCGTAAATGGCTTGCCATTTTTTTTAGAAAACAAAAACTCCCCTACTTGACTTCTGGATAAAGCAATCAGTCGACGTCCTAATTTAAGTGGCAACCATCGAAGAAAAAACTGTTCCCTTCGTGAACCATGAGTAGATACTCTATACAAACAAATGGATGGGGACATCTCATTGACTGCGCTTGGAGCAAGTAAAAGCAGCTCCTTTAAAGTGTAGGCCAATCCAATTTCTGCATACGCTTGCGCAGCAAACCTATATGCTTCTGCGATCAAACGGATATCTTCCGGCAAGCATTTTGCAAACTGATCCCATTGCTCGGGTAATATTTCTACCTGTGTCTTTATACGTGGCTTTGCAGATTTACCCATTTTCAATTCCCTCAAATGCTTGTTGCGTCATTTTTTCCAAGATATTGATCGCCCTTGACTCTATAAGATGGCTGTATCTTCGGGTAGTTATAGCAGATTTTTGATTCAAAAATCGTCCAATTTCTCCAAGAGAAAGTCCGTGACTTAACATTGCTGTGGCAAAATCATGTCTACAATCATGGGGCCGAAACCCTCTTAATCCGCTCTTTTTAATGGCTGTACGAATTGACCTTCGAAACTCTATTGGCTGCGACTGTTTTTTTCCGGGAAAGACATAACCAAGAGACATCGACCGAGCCGCAAGATCACGCAGTAACTGTAAAGGCAAACCACGAATCCAAGCCGAATGTATTTCTCCATTTTTCGTCTGTAAAATCGTTATTTTACCTTGTGACAAATCAAGATCCGTCCATCGTAAGCATCGAATTTCATTATAACGACATCCAGTGCCCAATAAAAGAGTGACAAAAGTAAATAGATAAGGATTGGGACTTTGCTTGCAGGCTTCTAAAAATGCAGCTCTTTCTTCAGCGGTTAAAAACCGAGTTCTTTCACGAGGCTCTTTTTCTCGAGAAATCTTACGCACCGGATTTTCAGATACCCATTCCCACTGCTTACAGGCAACACCCATCAAGTGAGAAAGGGTCGCAAGATATCTATTGCAGGTGCTTTTTGTTCGAACGACTCCCTTCTTATTCGGTTCGGAAAGAAGCTTTTGTTTCTTCTCTGAAAGGATTGCAGGTCGGATATCCTGAAGATAGAGAGAACCCAACTCTTTTTGCCACCATTCCAAATGACCTCTTTTCGGAATTGTAATCGTCTGTTCTTTGGTATAACGCTCGACAGCTTGTTTGAAAGTATGTTTTGTACTTTCAGCATACAGTTGATATCGACCACAGCGAATATCCGCCTCTGTGTTCCGTATCCATTCCTTCGCATCTGTTTTCCGATCAAATGATGCGGTAATGGTAGGATGCCCTTTCAAACGAATTTCAGCCTGAAAACGGACTCCGCCTTTCTTTAACCTGGTTTCTCGAATATGACCCATATCGACCTTCTTAACTACCGGCCTATGGATGAACAATCCACTGACCAGATCATCAACGTTATTGATTTTTAGTTACTTAAGATGGGTGTTTATTTTGATACCGGAAATCCACCGGAATCGACACTCCAAATCGAACCGCACATACTTTCGCGAAGTTCTATTTTGGGTGATTTAAGGAAAACGGCAACTCCGTTGAATTTCCGTTGAGCTCTGGCAAAAGACTCTTTTCATTCAACGAATTTTTCTCTATTTTGCATAGAGAAACTCCGGGTGCAAGATTCGAACTTGCGACCAATGGATTA
>CAZQNB010000021.1:0-8918 GCA_964594545.1 uncultured bacterium
GCTTCTGTCATAATCTTTTCACTTCGTTTGCCGTTGCTTCGATTTGGCCGTCGTGCAAGAGGGCGGTAAATAGTTCATTGGGGGCCAGTTCATTTGCCGATTTAAGAACAAGGCCATTTTTTGTTTTCAGGATAGAATACCCTTTTTTCAATAAATTGTGGGGATTTAATGAACAAAGGTGTTCGCTTATTGCTTTGAGGCGATCTTTTTTTGCCCGCAAAGCAAGAGTTGTGGCTGACAGGGTCCTTTCAGGGTAGGATCTGAGTTGCTCTCGAAGGGACCTAATTTGCGCAGAGGGCTTTAAAATCTCTAATCTTTGGGCGCTCGAGGTGATTTTACCTTTGTTTTGGGTGAGATACCGGTGCATGGCGAGATCCATGCTGGATCTGAGGTCGTCTAGCTTTTGGATATTATTCGAAAGCAGCGTGTAGGGTGAGCTTAGGAGGGGGTGCTTTTTTAATGCGTCAAGGCGATGGCGGCCTTGAATGATTGTCTGCCCCACTCTTTGGCGGAGGAACTGCTCTGTTTGTTTGATGAATTTTAAAATATTTGCTTTTTCGGCAATCACCATCTCTGCCGCAGCAGAGGGTGTTGGCGCTCGCATGTCTGCGACAAAATCGGCAATCGTAAAATCTGTCTCATGGCCCACTGCTGCGATAATCGGGATTTTTGATTCATAAATGGCTTTTGCCACGATCTCTTCATTAAAAGCCCAAAGATCTTCAATGCTTCCCCCGCCGCGTCCTACAATGAGCACGTCGGCAAGCTGATGGGTGTTAAAATCTTGAATGGCTTGTGCGATTTCTTGCGCCGATCCGGGCCCTTGGACTTTCACCGGATTTAAAATCACATGGAACGAGGAAAATCTACGCGTCAGGACGTTGAGTATGTCTTGAATGACAGCGCCTGTTGGGCTTGTCACAACGCCGATCCGTTTAGGAAATTTGGGGATCGGTTTTTTGCGCGCCGGATCAAACCAGCCCCTTGCTTGCAATTGCTCTTTGAATTGGTGCAGCTTTAAAAGAAGCTCTCCTTGGCCTAAAAATTGGAGCTCGCGGATGATCATCTGATATTGCCCGCGCGGTGAGTAAAGACTAATTTCCCCCTTCGCAATCACTTGGTCGCCCTCTTTTGGCATCCGGTCAAGCGAAGCGGCGCTTCCCTTAAAAAGGACGGCGGAAATTTGGGAGGAGGCATCTTTTAAACTAAAGTAGAGGTGGCCGGAGGATTGAAGTTTAAAATTGCTGATCTCTCCCTGGAGAGAAAAGGAGCGGAAATTTGGCTCAAGGAGCGATTTGATGGCCAACGTGAGTTCAGATACGGAAAAAATTTTCATGACCACCATTTCAATTGCAAAGTCTATGCCACATAAGGTAATATTTTTTCAATGAATCTACGAGATTTTTAGCATGACACGCAAAATTTATGTGATCGGGAACTGGAAGATGTATAAAACTGCCAGAGAGTCTACAGATTACATCGAGCACCTTTTGCCTTTGATTCAAGACTGCGAGGCAAGTATTTATTTGAGTGTTCCCTATACATCCATTGCCTCTGCTGCAGCCTTTGCAAAAAAGACGCAAATTGTCATCGGCGCTCAGAATATGAATGATGCGCGCGAGGGCGCTTTTACGGGAGAGATCGCCGGGTTAATGCTGAAAGAGGCAGGCGCCTCTTTCGTCCTGCTCGGCCATTCAGAAAGACGGCAATCTTTTGGCGAGACAAATGCTCTGATCCATCGGAAGATTATACGGGCTTTTCAAGATGATATCCAGCCGGTCCTTTGCGTCGGAGAGACCTTGCAAGAGAGAGAATCCGGGAAAATGGAAGACGTCCTTCGCGAGCAGCTCACTGTTGCTTTGGAAGGCGTCCCTAAGGAAGAGGCTTTTCGTTTAATTATTGCGTATGAACCTGTTTGGGCCATTGGAACAAATCGGGCAGCAACCCCGCAGATGGCGGAAGAGGCTCATGCATTTTGCCGTCTTGTTTTATCGGATTTGTTTGGTAAAAAAGTCTCTTCGCTAATTTCGATTGTGTACGGGGGGTCTGTAAAAGTGGAAAATGCAGCTCATTTGGCCCGGCAGAAAAATGTGGATGGCGTTCTCGTGGGCGGAGCCTCTTTGGATCCGCGGGCCTTTGCCCAGATCGCCCATAGCTTAAAAAAGGAAGTTTGAAATGACCGTTTTATTTTATGTTTTATTGTTCTTGTTTATGTTGCTTTGCGCCCTTCTTTGTTTTGTGATTCTCATTCAAGAAGCAAAGAGTTTGGGTCTTGGAGCCTCTTTTGGCGGAGATTCCGGAGATTCCCTTTTTGGGACATCAACAGCTGAAGTGCTGAAGAAATTTACAGGGTATGTTGCTGGGACTTTTTTGATCACTTGTTTGCTCTTGTCTTTTTGGACATCGACTTTGGGAAGATCTCAAAATAGAGCGGTTCCTTCTATTGAAATGGAAGAATAATTCGCAAAAAAATAAAATTTGATTTGAAAAATATTCAGCAATCGTTATTTTGAGTTCGTGAACCCGCTTATTTGGAGTCGCATACGCTCCAAGTAAGACTGGCAAATTTGGGATTGGTTCAACAGGCGAATGAAATTCGGCTGAACCCCAAATGAAGGAGACATTACATTGTCTGAAAATTTTACAGATGGACAAAATAGTCCAAGCGAACTAAGGAGCTTAGATATGGGGACGGTCACAAAGAAAAGGTTGATACACACAATTTCCCAATCAAAAGGACTACATCCGAACGATGTACGCAATGTTATTCAAGCATTTTTGGATGCGATGACCGAATCGTTGTCTCAAGGGGATCGTTTAGAGTTTCGGGATTTCGGTGTTTTTGAGATCGTGGAAAGAAAGCAAAAAATTGGAAGAAATCCGAAGAATGCAGCAGTGCCGATTGTCATTCCAGCGAGAAAAGCTGTGAAATTTACTCCCGGCAAAAAAATGAAAAAGCTCATTGAATAGTATTTCTTAAATGATATACCGCTCGTGATTGAAGAATCGGCGTTTGGACGGGATTGAAAGCTGCCGATAAATCAATTAAAAAAAAGGGCATAGTATTGACCGAATACAATGCCCTTTTTTTTAATTGATTATCAAAGCTTTGAACCCGTCCAAACGCCGATTGTTCAATTACGAACGGTATACAGGTCTATATTGGGCCTGTAGTTTTTCTTTTGAGGGGACTGTTTTGTTGATTTGCGCGCAAGCTCGGTTTCAAAAGCCGAAAGAAATAAAACCTTTTCTAAATGAGCTCCGCTCTATTTGGGCAGATCTTGTTTTAAACGAAGATTCTCTTGCCGGGTGGGAGTCTCGCATTCGATCCCTTTTGCAAAATCCCTTTAGGAATGCTCATCCGCTATGCGAGTGTTTATCTGCTCTCTTCATGCAGAAAATAGGGAAAACGCCCCCGCCTTTAAGTTCTGAAATTGTTTCCCTTCCGATGAGTGAGTTATGTCAATTAGCGATCTTTCGTATCTTACTTGGGCGTGATTGGGGACTTGCAAAACAAATTCTCCCTTTCTGCAATTTCCCTTCTCTTTGGTGTCCTGAAGGGGAAGACCCAGAAGAGGCGAAAATCGGGGTGCAGCTTCTTGTCTGCGCGTTTGATAAAGAAAAACCCCATCCGGAAATTCATGACCCCTATTTTCTTGCGTTATCGAAAGTGGTTCTGGATTCAAGAAACGCTCCTCCCGGAGAGGAGAATTCATCTCTCGCGCGCCTGGTTTCTTTTGGGGGGGCGATAGAGGCTGCTTTTGCTCTCCAAGGCGCCGGAATTCCTTTGGGAGCGATGAAAGTGGGGAGAATAGAGATCCCTTCTTTTGGAGTTCAGGTTCACCCGTTGAATGAGCCCCAGCTCTTTGGGATTGACCGGAAAATTTCAGATTTTCAAATGGCCTCTATCTCAGCCCTGCCTGAATGCTGGATGGAAGTGAATTCTCATCACAATCAAATGGAAATACAGTTTTTTGGGCTCACTCAAGAAATACCTGTCTCGTTTGTTTTTTATATCAAAGCATCCCTTGCGAAGATCGGGCTAGACGCCTATTTGCCGGGGAGTTTACGAAGGTATTCAAAGGAATCAAAAAAAGTTATTTTTGAAAAAGAGGGTAGTTTATTTTCAATTGAGAACCTGTGCCCTTCAAAAATGGAGCTGATTCCTTTAGCCGGGAAGGGATGCTTTTGGGAGAGCGATTTTCTCTTAAGCTTTGAGATCCCCGTGCATGACGGAAGAGCTGTTTTCGCATTCTCTTAATTTTTGGAAGGAATCATCTTCTGGGGAGATATTAAGTTTTTCCCACTGTCGATCACCTGGAACCGTCCAATTGCATGCGACGTTTCAAGATCGATCCAACAGGGGAAGGGAATCTTCATTTCTCGATCAAAATAGAGGGTGACTTTTCTCCCCGAAAGTTCCGTATCGTCCGAGGGCCAAATCGTTTCATATACTGCAAATGCAGGAAGGTGAATGGCCTTTCCTTCGAAGAAGTAGGGCGGTTGCCAGGCCTTTCGAAAATCCCGTTCACCATCCAGAGGAGGGGGGCCGATCTTGCGCCTATCTTCATCTCGCACCTCATTTAAGGGCAGATGCAGGAGCGTAGCAATCAGGCTTTCTTTTTGTGAAATCTGGATGTGAGCGCCCCGAGAAAAGGAATAGCACCCCAGGATTTGGCCGTCTTGGAGGCTCATTTCAATGACAGACCATGAACTATGTCCGGGCGCTCTATTTTTTACCCATTTAGACCAAGAGAGTCCCTCTTTTGCATTTTTCAGCGGCGCTGTGATTTCTTCCAGTATGACGCTTTTTTCCGAAAGAGAGCGGACCATGATCAACGTCGTCAGCTGGCCGGATCTCGTGACAATATAATCTCCGGGTTTTGAAGCCTTTAGAAAGGATTGCAAGCTGCTTTGATTTGTCTTTGTTTCTGTGCTGTATATAGTTGAGATTAGGATGGTTAATAATATAAAGAATGCTTTTATCTTCATAGGGCTGAATTATACCGTATACCAATATTTATGAATATCTGATATGTGAAAATTTATATGAGAAAACATTTTATTGTTACCCTTGTTTTGTTTCTTGCTTTGTGGGGAGGGACAGCTTTTTCTCTCCCGGTAAATCTTGCAAGTAGTCAGAAGGAAATGCAAATCCAGCAGATCGATCAGCAGATCCAGGAACTCGAAGATATGAAAAGAGGGTACGAAGCAAAAGCTTTACGCCATGAAGACCAGGCAGATAGATTACAGTTTAATGATCAGACCTACCTGGAAACCCGTCGGCATATTCAGCTAGCGGATGAAAATCGCGCCAAAGCTGCTGCGGTTCAAAAAGAAATCGATCGTCTCCAGGCGGAGAGGACCAAGCTTTCAGGGTCTTCAAAGAAATAGTAATTTACATAAATTGAAATATTATCTATTGGTAAGTTAAGAGGGAATTGCATAACTCCATTTGGGCGCAGTTTTGCGCTTTTGGCGTTGCTTCGGATTTTTCGTAAATCGTCTAAGGACCAAAAGGTTATGCCGATTTGCGAAAAACCAAAGCAACGCTAAAATCATCAAAACTTCGCTCCAAAGCGAGCTATGCAACTCCCTCTTATTGAAAGTAACCCTATTTGGAGATTTTTTCTATGAAAAACTATCATGTAATTGATAAGATTGTTTTCTTTCTGTTGTTAATTGGTGGATTAAACTGGGGTTTAATCGGCTTATTTAACTGGAACCTTGTTGCTGCTATATTTGGTTCTTTTTGTGTGATCACAAGAATTGTTTATGTTTTAGTCGGTTTGTCTGCTGTATACCGCTTTGTTATTTGGGCGCGGGCGAAGATGAGTAAGTAATTTCTCTTTAATGAAATGTATTAGATATTCGTGGGTCCTCGGTATCGGGGACTCATTTTTTGTTTCTTCTAATACCGTTCTATTTCGCTTCATCGGCGATTCTATGAAAAGCGAACATCCCTGTTCGTTAAATGATCCAACTTTTGAATGACGTTCGGTATATCCTTGAAGACGACGAGGATCCCTAAGAGGTGGTTGTCGCTTGTTGTTTAGTGGCAGATGCGGTCATGTAGCCTTGTCTTAGTTCTGCGCTGTAGATAAGCCATAACCCGAGCGATACGATCCCGGTCGATACGAAAATGATCATCGATGGTTGTTCGTTTAAGAAAAACCAGCTATTGATCGAGGCAAAAATAGGGCTGAAAAGGCCCATGAAAGAGAGGAATGTGGCGGTAAATTTTTTGAGGAGATGTCCATAAAGGTTGTAGCAAAGGACATTCGAGATGAGCGCCATCAGGATAACGCCTTGCAAAAAGGGTCCAAAGCTTTCGGTCTGTACCGGCATTGGGGCCCAAGAATCGATGAAAAAAGAGTGAATGAGGGCTAAAAATCCGCCGAGGAGCATGCTGATGCCATTAGCCATGAGCGGGGAGATTGGTGTTTTTTCCTCTTTTGTTTGGGGATTGATGACCATGCGGAGCAAGATCCATCCGTACGCTGTGCATATAGAGGCCCCTACCATGGCAAGTTCCGGCCAGGAAAGGAAAGGGATTGTCGAGAGAAGCTCCTCAGCCCCTTTTTGAGAGGCAAGTAACGGGATAAATCCAAGAAATCCGATGCCCATGCCGAGCCATTTCCTCATATTCATCTTTTCGCCGAAATGGATGTAGGAAAAAAGGGCCGCAATAAACGGAGATAGACTGTAGATAAAGCAAGTTTTTGCAGCTGTCAGGTGCTGCAGGCCCCAAAATTCGAACGCATTTGTCAAATAAATACTAAATACCGAGAGAAGACCCAGGAGAGCCCATTGCTTTCGGCTAAATTTAAAAGAGGAGCGATTGCGAATCACAAGGTAGCCTAAGAGAAGGGCTGCGGCCAGGAGCATGCGGAAGGCGGTGAGGAAGATCGGGGGTGAGACTTCGAGGGCCATTTTCCCCAGGGAAAAGACGCTAGACCACGCTGCATACATAAACAAGACAAGGAAAAAATTCATTTATCACTCTATCTAAGTTGATCTTCGTGCCCCTTAGGGTACCAACGGCATCTATTTTAATCAATGCGAATAACTCTCGTGTTTTTGTATACTTGTTCCGATGTTTGCAAACGAAATTCTTTTTTTCACTCATACGTTCCTTGTCATAGGACTTGTTTTAATCGCTTCTCGCTTGGGAAAAGCGGCGTTGATTGGGCTGATTGCCCTTCAGGCAGTTTTTGCGAATTTATTTGTTGTCAAACAGATGTCTCTCTTTGGCTTTTCTGTGACTTGCAGCGATGTCTTTGCCATCGGTGGGATTTTAGGCTTAAATCTTTTGCAAGAGCGCTATGGAAGAGAGGAGGCGAATAAAGCAATCAAAGCTTCGTTTTTAGGCCTTGTGTTTTTCATGGCGATGTCTAAATTCCATCTTTGGTATGCCCCGATCGCAGCGGATTTGACGCAAGGCGCTTTCGAGCAAATTTTATCGCAGACAACCCGCATTTCTACCGCATCGATTGCGGTTTACTTCATTGTGCAAAAAATCGATCTTCGTCTCTTTGGCTATCTCCAGGCCCTTTTTTCAGGGAAATATCTGCCTCTTAGAGTCGGTGTTTCTCTCTGTTTGACGCAAGCCTTGGACACGGTTCTTTTTAGCTTCTTGGGACTCTATGGACTTGTCGATTCGATTTTCGATGTGATTGTGGTGAGTTTTTTCATCAAATGCATTATCATTTCCTGCAGCAGTTTTTTCGTGGCGTTTGCAAAAAGGGTGTTAAAAAATGTTCCGGTTTGAAATTTTGCATCGATCGAAAAAATCGCGCGCCAGAGTCGGAAAAATCCATACGCCGCACGGAATTATCGACACTCCCAATTTTGTCGCTGTCGGGACCAATGGGACATTAAAAGCTCTCGATAATCGGATGGTTGATTCCATTGGTTTGCAGCTTATGTTTTGCAATACCTATCATTTGCTTTTGCAGCCGGGCCCTGATGTTGTGCAAAGAGCGGGAGGGTTGCATCGTTTTATCAATCGGAAGATGCCGATCATCACAGACTCCGGGGGATTTCAGGTGTTTTCTCTCGCCTACGGATCTGTTGCAAGCGAGCTCAAAAGCTGCGGGCAGAAAAAACAAGACGGCCATGTACTCAAAATCAATGAAGAGGGCGTTTTGTTTCGATCCTATCGCGATGGGAAAGCGGTTCTTTTGACGCCAGAATCATCGATTCAAGCGCAAAAGGCTTTTGGCGCCGATATCATCATCCCTCTCGATGAATTGCCACCCTATCATATCGGCCCTGAAAAGTTGAAAAATTCGTTTGAGAGAACGCATCGTTGGGAAAAGAGATCTTTAGACGAGCATCTAAAAAACCCTCAAAATCAGGCAATGTACGCTGTCATTCACGGGGGAGTTGATCCGGACCTTCGGCTAGATAGTTGCAAAAGGCTCTCCGCGCTTCCCTTCGATGGCTATGCCATCGGCGGGTCTCTCGGGAAAACAAAGCCCGAAATGGTGGAGATGCTGACAAATTTAATGCCTCATCTTCCTGCAGAAGTTCCCAATCACCTTTTGGGCATTGGCGATCTTGAGTCGTTAGAGCGGTGCATTCCTCTGGGGATTGATACGTTTGATAGTTCCTATCCAACAAGAGCTGCAAGACACGGCCTTCTTTTGACAAAAGGGGGCGGTTTAAAAGTGATTCGAGGTGAGATGGCAAATTGTTTTGAACCCATTGAGAGGGGATGTACTTGCTGGACATGCCAAAACTTTACGATCGCTTACTTGCATCATTTGTTCAAAGCAAACGAGCTTACGGCCTACACGCTTGCCACAGTGCACAATCTTCACTTCATGGTAGAGCTTATGCGGCGCTATCGAGAAGCGATTCTTGAGGAATAATTTATGTCTATGGATTTGAAGAATATTAATCAATTTTCAAAA
>CAZQNB010000021.1:9018-23188 GCA_964594545.1 uncultured bacterium
TTGGGACTCTATCCATTCCCATAATAGTCATCAGAGTTTTGAGAATAACGGGAGGTATGATGTTTTACCCGAAAGAAACAAGTGAAATACAAGCTGGAAACTATCGAAAAAATATCTATGGAGTTCAAGCGAATTAAACTCAAGTTATTAAGAGGAAACAGGTTGAATTTTTAGCAAAAACCATTGGTTTTCTGCTGCTTGTGAAATGTTAATTACAGAAGACGGGAATGACTTATATGATATATAATCTCGGCTTTGTACATTTTAAAGAAGGAACAAGTATGAGATGCCTGTTTGCTTTTCTCTTTGCAGCAATCTCCCTATTCATTCAGGTCGATGCGACCGAGTACGATATCCCTCCATCGATCCGGTTTACTTTGGAGAGGGAAGAAATCTCTTCTCCGATCGTTTATTACTTTTCGCCGCCGGATGCTCTTGAGAAATCCTACCCCATCTTTGTCATATGCGATGGTTCTGAAAGTAAAGGAAGCGAGAGAAGCATCTTCATGGTCAGGGATTTCTTTGATGAACGCGTCAGTTCTTTAGGTGTCGGATATCTGGCGATTGAAAAATGGGGTACCGACGGCAATGAAATTAATCAATCGGAATTTTGGAATCGATATACCCGCTCTCAACGTCTTAAAGACCACCTACAGGTGATTCATCATTTGGAAGAGCATCCACCTGCTGGGTGGAATGGCCAGTTTATCTTTGCAGGGGTTTCAGAAGGGGGACCACTTGTGACAGATTTGTCAATTATTTGCCCTAATACGATAGCAACTATCAATTGGTCAGGAGCCGGTGATTGGAGCTGGGCAGATGAGTTATGGCAGTTTTTTGAAGATTGGAAGAAAAAATCATTTTGGATAAGGCTCTACGATTCTATACCCAGGTGGTTGCCCTTCTCTGCGGATATACCTCCTACACGTCCTGAGTTCGATGCTCTGGTTCAAGAGATCATAGCGAATCCTACCCCGAAGTTATGGATGGGCGGAATGACCTACCTTTACCATGCCGATGCTTTCGAAACGCCGCCTGTTGACTATGCCAAGATTAAAACCCCATTCCTAGTGGTTGCAGGTGCAGAAGACAGCATCATAGAGTCTTGCGATCAATTCGTCCAAAAAGGTTTGGATGCTAAGGCTCCAATTACGTATTTTCGTGTGGATGGAATGGATCATTACATCAGAAAAAGACCAGATATCATAGATCAGTCTTTCGATTGGCTAAAAAGACAGATTTCTGAATGGGAAAGGGATCATAAGTACAAATAAAATTGCTGGCAACTTGAGTTAGTAACCGGGCCATTTTCATCTTTCAAATCCACCGTACTAAAAGGTTTGCAACTGCCTTCACAGGCCTTTCATGGTGCACATCATTTTCTGAGAGATCAACTATGCGAGGCCTTGGATCTCGTCGGTCTTACGGAAGAAGATCTCATGAAATTGATCGAAAACGAAGCCTTTATGACCCCTCCGGGGGTACTATAATCATAAATGACTTGTTGTAAGCATGTTGTGAATGAATTAAAAAAATAATTCGTTTATGCGCCGGGTCTTTTGTATATTGGTATTGATGAAACGAATAGCGATTACGGGAGCTGCCGGTCAAATAGCGTATAGCCTGATTTTTCGGATTGCGAGAGGTGAGCTTTTAGGCCTGAATGTGCCCATTGCGCTCCATCTTCTCGATATCCCTCCTGCAATGCCCTCTTTAAAGGGGCTTGTGATGGAGCTTGAGGACTGTGTATTTCCTCTTCTCAAAGAAATTAAGGTGGGCTCCGATCCTGAGGAGATGTTTGGCGGTGTTCATTACGCTTTATTTGTCGGTGCCAAACCGAGAGGTCCCGGGATGGAGAGGAAAGATCTTCTTTTGGACAACGGGAAGATTTTTATTTCTCAAGGACAAGCGTTAAATCGCGTCGCAAGTCCCGACGTCCTCTCTCTCGTTGTGGGAAACCCATGCAACACAAACTGTTTAATCTTGATGCATCATGCCAAAGATCTCCCCAGAAACCAGTTTCATGCAATGACCCGTCTCGATCAAAATCGGGCCGTTTTTCAGCTCGCAAAAAAAGCAAATACCGGCGTGCACGATGTTTCGAATATGACAATTTGGGGCAATCATTCCTCTACGCAAGTGCCCGATTTTGTGAATGCAAAAATTAAGGGAAAGCCTGTTTTAGAGGTGATCCATGATCGGAAATGGTTAGAAGGGGAGTTCGTCTCCACAATTCAGAAGAGGGGAGCGGAAGTTATTGCGGCGAGAGGTTCTTCTTCTGCGGCATCGGCTGCTAATGCCATTTTAGGAGCTATGCGATCTTTGCTGGAACCTGCTCATGAACCCTTTTCGTCCTGTGTATATTCTAATGGGAATCCTTATGGCATTGCTGATGATCTCGTCTTTTCTTTTCCCTGCAGATCCAAAGGCCATGGAGATTTTGAGATTGTCTCAGGATTGCATATCGATCCATTTTTGAAAGAAAAAATCGCTTTGAGCCAAAAAGAACTGATGGAAGAACGGGATTTAATTCGACATCTTTTATAAGGAGAGTCATGCGAGAAGGCGTTTTATTCGAAATTACTAAAGACCATTTAGAGACAGGCCTTCGGGGTTTCCCTGTGGGCTATTGTGTCACTTCGCATGTCGATCCCCAGCGGGGACTTTTTTATGTGGGAAGGCCCGTTTCTGAGCTTGCCTATCGATCTCCTGAAGAGGTCATTTATCTCTTATATCATGGAGAGTCGGGGAGCGCCTCTCAAGTCGAAGAATTTTCTTCCGAGTTAAATAAAAGAGCTACGTGTAAAGAGGAAACGATTCAGCATATTTATTCGTTGCCTAAATCGGGCCATCCGATGGATGTGTTTGCCGCCTCTATGTTAGTTGCGGGCATGTTTGAAGCAACGGGCAACTATCAAGAAGACTGCTTAAATGTGATCGCTAAAATTCCCCACATTGCAGCCGCGATGATCAATAGTCATGCGGGCTTTGGAGAAACGCTTCAGCCTCGGCCTGATCTTGGGTACATGGAAAATTTTGCCCATATGCTTGCAGCGCCGGCCAAGAACAATAAGGAGCTAATTCAAGCGCTTCGATTATTTAACATTTTAAGTTTTGATCATGGCGGCGGAAATTTATCTGCGTTCGTGGGTAAAGCAGTAGCCTCCGGTCTTGAAAATATGTTCGGCTCTCTTGCGGCTTCGATGACAGCGCTTGCGGGTCCAAGGCATGGGAGAGCCAATCAAGAGTGTTTGACTTTTGTAGAGGAAGTGTATGGCCTTTTAGGCCCCGATGCGACAAGTATGGATGTGGAAAGGTTGATTCGACAAAAACTGGAAGACAAGCAGGTCATTGTAGGCTTTGGCCATGCAGTGCTCAAAGTGGAAGATCCAAGAGCTACTGTCTGCTATCAGTTTTGTCAAAAACATTTCCCCGAGCATCCTCTTGTGAAAACAGCGCTTTTACTTAGATCCGTTGGGTCTAAAGTGTTGAAAGAAAATGCTAAAATATCAGATCCCCATCCCAACATCGACGCGATCACGGGTGTGATGCTTTCCGCTTCAGGATTTCCCTATCCGGAATACTATACAGTCCTTTTCGGCCTTGCCAGATGCGTTGGGATATCGATTCAAATCGTCTACGAAAGGACAGCTGCAAGAGGGGGGAAAGGGACCCCGATTGTTCGGCCGTCCTATCTTTACAAGCATAGAGTATGAAAACAAAATACCCGTTAATTGAGACCTATCGATCAGGCCATCTCGATGTAGGAGATGGACATAATATGTACTGGGAAGAAAGTGGAAATCCTCAAGGGATTCCTGTGATCTTTTTTCACGGGGGGCCAGGCTCTATGACAAATGAGGGGCACCGCTCCTTTTTTCATCCGGATCTCTATCGGATTATTCTGTTTGATCAAAGAGGATGTGGAGAGAGCACGCCGCACGCCGACCTTAACAACAATACGACATGGGATCTTGTCTCGGATGTTGAAAAGTTGTGCATTTTTTTGAAAGTCGATTCGGCTGTTTTATTTGGTGGCTCCTGGGGAAGTACTTTGGCCTTAGCTTACGCTGAGACCCATCCCGAGAGAGTGAAGGCCATGATTTTGCGCGGCATATTTTTAGGAAGGCCCAAAGAGCTCAGATGGTTTTATCAATTCGGCGCGCACCACATCTTCACCGATCAATGGGAAAATTTTATTGAGCAAATCCCTCTTGAAGAAAGGGGCGATATGATCCGCGCTTACTATAAAAGACTCACGTCAAGTGATGAAAAGGTTCGCTTTAACGCTGCGAAGGCATGGACTGCTTGGGAAAGCGTGAATTTGCGACTTATGTTTGATCCCGTTTTATTTGCAGAGTTCATGCAGGATTTTCATGCCGATGCCTTGTCGCGCATAGAATGCCACTATTTTTTAAACAATTGCTTTTTCAAGACAGAGAATTGGCTCATTGAAAATGTGGGAAAAATTCGTCATATCCCTGCAGTGATTATTCAAGGTAGATACGATATGGTGTGCCCTTTTGAATCGGCCTGGGAGCTTCATAAAGCGTGGCCTGAGGCGAAATTTGAGATCATTCCTGACGCGGGTCACTCGGCAAGCGAGAGCGGGATTTTGGATGCTTTGATCCGCGCTACCGATTATTTTGCCTCTGTGTTATCATCTTAGAATCATGAAATGGGTAGATCTTGAAGGAGCCTTTAATCGGGCGTTTGTTTTTTCTTTCTCTCGCAAACGGCTCATTTTGACGTTTCCGGCGCTCCTTTTATGCGGCATTTTATCTGTTTTTTGCCACGCCCTGAGTTTGGATGCGACTGCCTGGATTTCTCTTTGTTTAGGGTTTCTCCCCATTTTTCTGTCCTTTAGCGTCCTTCTCGCTCTGGGTGTTGTTTTGTCGAGGATTTACTACACGGAAGCCAAGCAAATGAACGTGAATGTCCGCCGTTTGCTGAGCAGCTCAATGGATTTGATCATTGGGATCTCCTATTTGTCGGTACCCTCTTTGCTTATCTATCTGTTTTTTTGGATGGTTTTGGGTGTTTTTTATCTTTTCAAAGAGATCCCCGGATTTGGAGAATTTTTTAGCGTTGTCTTTTCGTTTGGCCCGTTTATTTTGATTTTTGGATCTTTGCTTCTTTGCGTTTTGAATTTAGGCCTTTTGTTTTTTGTGGCTCCGGCAGCAACTATCCTTTCCATGCGTAAAGGGGCTCTTGCAAAGAGAGTTTTGGATTCTTTGAAAAAGCGGATATTTAGCGCCTTAATTTTATTTTTTATAGGCATGGTTCCTCTTCTCATTATGTCCCTTCTTCTTTGCTTATCGGCAACGCTTACAAATACAAGTTTTTTCCTCTCGCAAAGCTCATTGTCAGTGGCGATGGAATGGTTTTTTATGATGATCCCTTTTGCGGCTTTAATCACTCCATCTGTTGTTTTTTTCTTTAATTTTTCTTCGGAAAGTTACGCCCTTCTCCAGATGGATAGAAAATGAAACGTTTAGCTGTTGTGGGAGCCGGGTTAGCGGGTCTTTCGGTTGCTTGGCATGCAATCAATAAAGGCTATGAAGTCACCCTATTTGATCCAAAAGGAATTGGTGGCGGTGCGTCGGGCGTTTCGACAGGGCTTCTCCATCCGTTTCCCGGAAAAATCGCTGCTAAATCTTGGAAAGCCGATGAGGGGATGAAGGCCACAAGAGAACTTCTTACAATTGCAGAAAAAGCCATTGGACGCCCGGTTGCCAGTTTCTCAGGGATTTTCCGTCCGGCTGTCACGAAAGAGCAAAAAAGGGATTTTCAAAAAAATCAAGAGGCTGTTTGGAAGGAGATTACGCTTCCGGGAATGGCGCCGACATTTGGCCTTTGGATTGAAGAGGGGATCACGGTGTTTTCAAAAGTTTATTTACAGGGACTTTGGATGGCGGCAGAAAAAAAAGGGGCCGTTTTTGTTCAAGAGAGGTTTGAGAGCGACGCATCCTTTGATCTTGTTGTATTGGCAACGGGCGCTGAAACGCTACTCAATCCGCTATGTAACCATCTTCCGGTCCGGACTGCGATCGGACAATCTCTTGTCTGCAAATGGGATAGACCTTTGCCGTTTAGCTTGGCATCGCAAGGATATATTACTCTGACAGAAGATCCCACTCTTTGCCAGGTTGGATCGACGTATGAGCATACGCCTTTGCCGGATCCCAAAAAAGCGGAAGAGTTGCTGGAGAAGGTGGCCTGTTTTTATCCTCCGGCAAAAGATTTTAAGATTGTGGAAATCCGCGCCGGGAAAAGAGTGGCCCCGAGAGAGGGACATCAGCCGATTGTGGCTCAAATCTCCCCAAAAACCTGGGTGTTTACAGGTTTGGGGTCTCGGGGCATGCTCTATCACGCACTGATCGGATCTAGCCTTGTTCACTTTTGGGAAACAAGGATTTAAAAAGGCCATCTAGGTAGTCCCTTCTTTGGCGTAGCGCATTCTCAACAGGCATTTTTAATTCGAGTCGAGCTTGAAGAGTCTTCGGTTCCGGTTTAGGATTAACTTTGAAAGAGGCTTCTAAATGAGCTATTTTCTCTTTCGCGGAAGCTGCGGTTGTATGGAATATTCCATGACTTGTCGCCACTACGTCTGCAAGCGCTTCTTTGATATTGGCGGGAGCATGCTCACCTATTTCGAGAGGGTTTTTTAATCTTTTCAGTAATTGCTGAATGGATTGCTCATATTGGCGTGCTTTAAGTAAAGCTTCTTCAGCCTCTTTGCGCGCGTCTATACTTTGTGTGTGCACCTTTTTCATAAAAGCAGCTACTGTGTTCGTAAACATTTCTTTTGCTTCGTCTATTTCTTTCAAAGAGGATTGAATTTCTTTCAAAATATTCATTTGATCAGCTGAAAATAGGGCAAATGCGTTTAGCTTTTCAATGGAGTATTGTTCAACGATTTCTGTTGGGGTGAGACCTTTTATTTCTTCAAAGAATTTTTGACTACTTTCAGAGGGTGAGGGGATTTGATAATCGGTTCTGTTTGTTTTCTGCAGTTCATTTTGTACTCGCTCATAAAAAGCGAGGATTTCATTAAACGGGAGGGTTTTTACATGATTATAATAAGCGGTTGTAAAAGCATGCGGAGGTAAAATTCCATGCACGAAAAGATTATGCCATCCGTGCTTTTTTATCACTTCTGAAAGAGGCTGCGCTTGGGCATTAGACCTGATCTCTTTTAAAGTATTTGGATTTTGGTAATCGACAAGAGAATACGCATACAAAAAGAGGGCGCCGGAAATAGCTACAAGGGGCGTTGCCGCTATGAAGGAACTAATTGTTGTTGGGAAAATTCCTCCGGCGACAGCTCTGGCTCCGAGAAAAGAATAACCCGATAAAAGGGCGCAAAAGAGTTGTTTTACTTTTATGTTCGTAAATGGAGTTGTTTGGATGATTGAAAAGACATGGGTTGCTGTTTCTTTGACTTTGTTTATTACATCATTTACTTGGGTAATTGTTGTTGCAAAGATTGCGCGGATTTTTAAGTTAATTTCCTGAACTCTTATAGGGTTTGACGGAGTTCCGGGTGTTGGTGCTATTTTAGGGATGATTGGAGAGACCATAAATTCCTCTTTTTATAAATAATTAATTGGCGGATATGCTAATCGATCAGTATCTTTTTTGTAAGCAATAAAATTTGACCTTCAGAATGAGGAAATGGTACAATCCTATTCTATGTTGACAGGACAATTTGTTTTTTTGGGGACTTCTGCCTCTGCCGGGGTACCGGTGATTGGGTGTAAATGCTCTGTTTGCCTCTCGTCTTTGCCTTTTAATCGGCGCCTTCGTCCGTCCGGTCTCTTGAAAATCCAAGGCAAAAATCTGTTAATCGATGTAGGTCCTGACTTTCGAGAGCAGGCGCTGCGGGCTAAAATAGATACCCTTGATGGTCTTCTTTTGACCCACACGCATTACGATCATATTGCAGGCATCGATGATCTTCGGATCTATTATATTCGATCGCAAAAGAGACTCCCCTGTCTTCTTTCGGGAGAAAGTTTTGAGGAGCTGAAAAAAAAGTACTATTATCTTTTTCAGCCGATTGGAAGTGCCTTAACCCTGAGCGCGCAGTTGGATATTTGCCTTCTTGAGAAAGATGAGGGAGAGGTAGACTTTTTGGGTGTAAAAATTGGGTATATGAGTTATTTTCAGGGAGGAACGAAGGTCAATGGTTTCCGGATTGGGGATTTTGCCTATATTTCCGATATTCGGGATTTTGATCCTTCGATTTTTATCAGCCTCAAAGGGGTGAGCAAACTCGTGGTCAGCGCTCTTCGGGAAGAGCCTTCTCCGCTCCATTTATCTGTGGATGAGGCGGTTTCTTTTGCGAGACAAGTCGGTGCAGAGGAGACGCGCATTACCCATATTTCTCATGGGCTTGATCATGAAGTTGTGAATCGAAAACTGCCTCCTTCGATTCAATTAGGATTTGATGGGCTTACAATGGAATTTAATGTATGAAAAATGCAGTACCAGCCCCTTCTCGAGGAAGACTTGGCGATCTAGAAACTGTAGAGAGAAAAGCGCTTCTCGTGGGCACTTACGCATCCGGGGATAAAAAACTTTGCGAAGAGCAGCTGGATGAATTAGAAAGCTTGGGATCTACCTTTGGCCTGACTACGGTTTTAAAGATGCCCTGTCCTCTTCGGGAAATCGATGCAGGAACGTATCTCGGGTCCGGGAAAATCGACGAGATTCGGGAGATGGCCCATCTCCACGAGTGCGATGTGGTGGTTTTTGATGATGAGATTTCTCCCCAGCAGCAGCGCAATATTGAAGGGATTGTGATGAAGTCGGTGATCGATCGGACGGAGCTTATTTTAGCTGTGTTTGCGCAAAGAGCGCAAACGCGCGAGGCAAAGCTGCAGATCGAACTTGCAAGCTGTAGATACCAACTGCCCCGTTTACGCAGGCTTTGGACTCACTTGAGCCGCCAAAGATCCGGCGGCGCCGGCGGCGGGTTTGTGAAAGGGGAAGGGGAAAAGCAAATCGAGATCGATAAGCGGCTCCTTAAAGACCAAGTGGATAAACTCCAAAAAGAGCTTGAAGAGGTCAAAAAACACCGCCAAACGCAAAGGCGCGCGCGTGAAAGATCGGGAATTCCCACCTTTGCGATCATCGGGTATACGAATGTCGGGAAATCAACGCTCCTCAAAGCATTAACTGATGCTGATGTTCTTGTGGAAGATAAGCTGTTTGCCACTTTAGATACGACCACGCGCAAATTTATCCTCCCGAATAATCAACAGATCCTCCTGATCGATACGGTGGGATTCATTCGCAAAATTCCGCACGCGCTTGTGGCTGCCTTTAGAAGTACTTTGGAAGAGGCTGTTTCTGCCGATATTTTGATCCACTTGATCGATGTAAGCAATTCCAACGCGCCGATCCAGGCGGAGTCGACTTTTGCTGTGTTAAAACAGCTTGAGGCGATGAATCGGCCGATGATCACAGTGCTCAATAAAGTAGATTTGTGCCCGAATCGATTGGTGATCGATCGGATGCGTTTTAAATTTACAAAAACAGTTGAGATCTCGGCTCTGCAAAAATCGGGATTCGATCGGCTCATGGATCTGATGATCCAAGAGGTGGCAGCTCTTCGCAAAATAGTTCATCTGAGAGTTCCCCAAAGCCAATATTCGCTTTTAAGCGATGTGATTCGGGAAGGAAGGGTGATTTCCCGCGAATATGAAGAGAACGATATTTTGCTCGAAATCGAAATCCCTGTCGATCATGAGAGGAAGGTTGCGAATTTTATTTATACTCCTTCTAGTTAGGAGAGAGGTCTTCATTTGAAGCAATTGGGGTGCGAAGCTCGGGGCTTGGAGATTTTGAATCTGATGATCCTAGCGGCTTCCCTCCTGGAAGAGCGCGAGGAATCGAGGGAGTTGGGTCGTTTGTAATTTCACATCCTGAATTTTTCTTATTGAGATTTTCTATTTTTTGTATTGATTCCTCCGATAGAAGGTTGCCGGTTAGAATTAAAGTTTGTATTCCCTCCGAATTAAAATTATGGAGTTGTTCAATTTGGTTCCAAGACAAATTTATAGTAATGCGCTGTGGATTAGAGGGGTCGGTAAGGGGGATTTCGGTTAATGCATTCACAGATAAATCTACGGATTTTAGATGCTTGAGAGGCCGAAGATCCGGAGGAGATGTTAGGCCAGATTTTTGTAAGTATAGTGTTCTGAGATTCGTGAATAAGGCGAATGATGGAGTTGTTGTAAATGAGTTAGAAGATAAGTTCAGAGTGCAGATTCTTTCCGGCTTGTATATAGGGGGCAGAGTCGTGAGATCTAATTCGCTGAGATCGAGTGTTTCATTTTGTTGACTAAGCTTTTCTCTAATGGTTTTTCCTCTTTCTCCTGTTTTCTCTTTTTCACACCATTCATTTAGTTTGTGAGAATAGAGTTCGAGGTTTTTTTTCTCGTTCTGATGACCTATCCATTTCAATGCTCTGTAGGCAATCGTCCCAATCATTGACGCTGTGGCTATTCCTAAAGTTATTTTGGCAAAATAAGTATATGGGGAGGGTGTTGATGAACACGGTTGGACTGACATAGCTTTTGCGATCGGTTGTTGGTTGTTAATTATATACTGATTAAAATTTTTTTAACCCAAATTTTTTTACTCTTCGGCGATGGTCCCGTATTCATGGAGCTTATTGCGAAGGGTCCGGACGCTAATTCCCAGGATGGTAGCCGTTTTGGACTTGTTGTGGTGGCTCGCCTCTAGAGTTTCTAGAATGAGCCTTTTTTCGACCTCGTGTAGGGATAGGCCTTGCGGCAGCGGAGCTTTTGCTGGAGTTGTTTTCTGAGGCTCTATAGATCCGAGATACAGGTGTTCTGTGTCGATTTTCGTATCGAAATCTAAAACGACTGTCCGTTCAATGATATTGCCGAGCTCTCTGACATTTCCGGGCCATGGGTAGGTGAGGAGTTTTTCGATGGCTTGCGGGGTAAACTCTTTTGGGGTTTTATGATTTTCCCTGCAAAATTTACCCAGGAAATAGTGGGCGAGTGGCAAAATGTCTTCGGTCCTTTCTCTAAGTGGCGGGATGTGGATGGGGACGACATTGAGTCGATAAAAAAGATCCTCGCGAAAGATTTTTGATTCGATCGCCTCTTGCATATTTCGATTCGATGTTGCGAGAAATCGGATATTGACTTTGAGGGGACGTGTCCCTCCGACCCTTTCGAACTCTTGTTCTTGGATTGCGCGGAGCAATTTAGGCTGCAAAGCGAGAGGAATTTCTGTCACTTCGTCGAGCAGTAAAGTCCCTTTGTCTGCAAGCTCGAATCTGCCCGTTTTCTTTTGCAAAGCGCCTGTGAATGCGCCCCGTTCATGGCCAAAAAATTCAGACTCGACAAGAGTTTCGGGGATCGCTGCGCAATTGACCTTGATGAAGGGGGTAGTATTTCGAGACGAGAGCTGATGGATGGCAGCGCCAATCACTTCTTTCCCCGTACCCGATTCTCCGGTGATGAAGACACTTGCATTGCTTTTCGCGATTTTCCCTAAATCCTGGAGGATTTTTTTCATTTGGGGGCTTTCGGCGATGAGATGCGGCCATTTATCTTTCGCGTTTTCTTCTCGATAATACTTATTTTCTTTGAGAAGACGGACGTGTTCTTCGGCTTTGCTCAAAACAGATTCAAGGGCGTCGGGACAAAAAGGTTTGAGAAGATAGTTGAAGGCGCCAAGCTTCATCGCCTCAACTGCAGCCTCTATGCTGCCGTGAGCGGTCGCAATGATGACAAGGCAGTGGGGATGCAGCTCTTTTGCTGCGAGCATGACATCGAGGCCATTTTTGATTGGCATCCGCATGTCTGTGATGACAAGATCAAAAGATTCGTTTTTTAGTTTTTCAATCGCAAGGAACCCATTTTCTACACAAGAGACCGTTTTTCCTTGGCGCTCAAGAATTTCGGCCACAAATCGGAGCATGATGGGCTCATCGTCTGCAAGAAGGACTTTTTCAATCATTTTTTCATCCCCTCTTTAATGGAAGTGTGAGGGTAAACGTAGTCCCTTTGGAAACAGTTGACCTGACATCGATGGTTCCGTAGTGCGCTTGGATAATTTTTTGCACCTGGGCAAGGCCAAGACCGTTGCCCTGCTCTTTTGTTGTAAAGAAAGGGGAAAAAATCTGTTTTAATTGGTTGTCATCCATTCCTATTCCCGTATCGGAAATCGCTATTTGATAGCAACTATCAGATTTGAGAAGAGAGAAAGTAAGAACCCCTCCAAGAGGCATAGCCTGGAAAGCGTTGAGGACGAGATTGAGTAAGGCGGATCTCATCGCATCTAAATCGATCGGTGCGATGAGGGGCTCTTCCGGGAGATGCTGCTTTATATCAATGCTTCTAGGATAGGCAGGGTCTAGTTTTATCGCTTTGATCCAGTGCCTTAAAAATTGCCCGATCTCAGTGGATTGCGGCTCTATTTGAATCGGCTTTGCGTATTGGAGTATTTGAGAAACAAGCCTTTCTGCCGTTTTGGTTCCCTCCAAAATCACGTTTGCCATTTCCTGGAGATGCTTTTGCCCGGATAAATCTCGAAATAGGAGGGAGGCAAACCCCCGAATCCCACCTAACGTATTGCGGATCTCGTGCGATATGGAGGCGACCATTTCGCCGAGTTTTTTCATCCTCTCTCCGCGATGAATGATCTCTTGTAAGCGCTCTTTTTCTGAGATGTCTCTAAAAGAGATGAGAAGTCCTTGGTAGGGTTTTTGTCCCTCATAGAGAAAAAGAGTGGTGATTTCGAGTTTCTTGTTTGCATAGCTTCGGTAGAGGAGTTTATGCGAAATTCCAAAATTGAGAGCCTCCTTCATTGAGAACCCAAAGAATTCATCCGGAAATAGATCTTCGTAGCGCTGTCCGATGAGTGAAGAGGTTGTTTTTTTCTCATTTAATAATAGATTCATGCTTAGTGTTTTATGTGCAGGTTCGTTGATCGTGATAATGAGGCCGTCGAGATTTACGAAAAGGATGCCGTCGTGGATGGTTTGAAGAATAGTATGTAGAAAATAAGGGGTGCAGGGAGTAGAATGGTGTAAAGATTTTATTTCAAGGCGATCTTGGTTGAAAAATCGCTCTTGCGAATCTTGAACTTTCTGGAGTATGTTTTCAGACATGCGTACCCGCAATACCATTATTGTTTACACCCGCTTAAACCGGACTATACTGTTTCTTTTAATAATCGCCACATTTACCGGATGCTCCGGTATGCAGCGCTCTGAAAGAGAGAAGATTAGGAAAAGAAATTGCAAGGGGGAAACGGTTTATCGGAGCCATAACGACGTTTTTTACCCGATCGCAACGCCTGAGCTTGTGCATAGAACCCCCTATCCTTGGGAGTCGGATTCGAATTTGCCTCGGATCACAAAAGAGTTTTTCCGGTGTAAGGGGAATGCCTTGAATGCTCCTTTAATTGATGTGAGCGATCCGTCCCAGGTGGCGGCTTGTTCGGATTGTGATGGAGGAGGTCGGCATGGTCTTCCTGTGATCCATGGGAAGGAGGGGGTCTATCCGATATTGGTCGATCTTTTGAATTATATTCAGAAGAAGACGGGCAAGAGGGTGATCATTACTTCGGGGCATAGATGTCCTTTGCACAACACCTATGTTGATTTAGCTAAGGAGAACCGAACGTCAAAGCATCAGATTGGGGCCGAGGTGGATTTTTATGTGCAGGGGATGGAGGACCGGTTTTTAGAGATAGCGGGGCTTTTGATGCAGTATTATCAGGAGACGCCCCTCTATCAGAATCAGAAAGAGTATCAGCAGTTTACTCGTTATGATAAGCAAGATGTCAATGTGGCGATTCAGCCTTGGATGAATAAAGAAATTTATATTAAGGTGTGTCAGAGAAATGAGGGGCGCAATTTTGATAACCGGCATCCCCATCCCTACATAGCGATTCAGGTGCGATTTGATCGGGAGAAAAATGATCGAGTTGTCTACGATTGGAAAGCTGCGAATAAAGGGTATTCGCGCGGCCCGTAGTTTTTTCTTTTCTGAAACCAGATCTTCAGCGTATACTGGTTGGATCTATTTATATGCCGGTGTGGCGAAATTGGTAGACGCGGTAGACTCAAAATCTACTTCTAGCAATAGAGTGCTGGTTCGAGTCCGGTCACCGGCAA
>CAZQNB010000022.1:0-18716 GCA_964594545.1 uncultured bacterium
TTGTTATGTTCGAGGTGTTATCTTGCGATAACCCTCACAAATCAGTTTCTTCTCTCTCTCTACTGTCAAAATAAGCCTTGACTTAAGATACACCTAACGATTATTTGTTAGGCATACATCCGCAACAGACTCGCTGTTTTTTTCTTTTTGCTTACAACCCGCAAAAGAATACCAATAACATACAAAGAACGAGCATTTTTGTGCAAATGTTTTTCATTTTTTTGAGAAAGCAACGTCCAAAGACGTTACGAATTTTTGATGATTTTCTCTATGTAAAACCGCATCTTCTGTTTGAAAAATATAGAGATGTTGAAAATGGAGAAAAAATGTCTGACTTATCCATTTTCCCCCTTTTTGATACACGATTTCCCACCGATTTTCTGCCGTTTTCACATTTTCCAACAAAACCACATCTGTCTGCATGAAAACTTCTTGAATCTGCGCTTCTACAGCATCCAAGGATGCTGCGTTGAGAATACGCAAAGAATAATACCCCTGAGGACTCTGAGCCGTTATCTCCATTTCACCTTGTGAAATGTAGTGATATTTAGGATCCACAGGAAAACGGACCATAAAACTTTCATCACCCAACTGCTTTGAAAAAAGAGGCCAGATAGAGGGATCTTCCTGATCTGGACCTGGATCATCAAAAGACCTTTTCTCTATAGGCGTAAGCGAGACCCAGCCATCCGCATCAACTCCATCCCCAAGAGGCCCCAGATAGGCAGATCCTATCAAAAATAATTTAGCAATAAATTTATACATAAATAATCCGTTAACACGAATTATTATAACAAAAACAATGCTTAATAAATATATAAATTAATATTTTTATTTATTGAGTATTTTTAAACAAACACATACAATCAATGTTGATATATGACGATAAACCCTACAAACGCACACACCCCTTCCTTCTCTCTTCGCAAGGGAGTTAAAAACTGGACTCAGGTAGCTCTAAACAAAAGCAATCGAGCCTTTTGGATCAGCCTTGGCGGACTAACAACATATAAATTATTTGACGTAGGACTTGCCTATTTTCTTGGATTAGAGATTCTCAGCCACGGAACAAACCCAATCAGTTATATAAATATTAATTTAAATGGAGCCGATCCAAGATATGGAGGCACTCCAACCGGAGCTTCGTACATTTACCCAAATGATGATTTTGGGTTTATACATTCATCCAAAGGCTATTTTCACGTTGCTTACAGTCTCTCAAACGTCAACCTAAGCTGGCTATTCGCATATATCAAGAGACATCCTCAACTCATACTGGACCCAGATCTTTGGCTGGTTATTGTCTCTCCTCGCCAATTCCCTCTATTTTCGTCTATGTCGTATTTAAATTCTTTAACTGGACACAGGACAAATCAAAATCTAGTTTTATTAGACAGAGCCAGCACATCTCCTTTAGCATCAAACAACCCCTGCCTTGTTATTGCCGCAGTAATTATGGGTTTGTGCACGCCTCTGCTGAAATTTAAGTTTATGCCAGAATCTATTTGTGCAGGAGAAAACAACCGTTTTGAATTCGACAATGACTGGCTGTTTGCTTATAAAACCAAGTACCACATCGGCCCCTCTCAGTTAGGAATTACGGGCAGCATCACCCAGGGGATAGATCGTCGCACATTCCAAAGAATGCAAGATCGTCCCGTCCAATCCTGTATAGGAGCTCTACTGCTCGGCATGGCCGGTCGAATTGGCGTAAAGACCTATCGTTACTATAAATTACCCGCAGAAAGAACTCATGCAGCAGAGCCCCTTTCCTACCCAAAAAGAATGGCAAAAATCCCCATCAAAATAGCGAAAAACTGTATATGGGGAGGCGTTGCTCTCATGGCGCTAATCATTTAATTCAATCACAACCCTCATCAAATGTCCAAAAAGTTGCAAAACGAAAGAAAGCAGACCTCATGCATATTCGACTTAAACAGCCGAATTGAGGCATTCTTCTTTCTCATCGCTCTCAGATGATCCACTATTGGGCATACCCTTTTTAGCCACACGTAGATATGTGATAGGTCGATGAGGCGCTATCTCGCGAAGACCTGAGGATTCATCTTCATGAATCCCATTCCGAAAAGAGGTTTCCCCTAGAACTGTTTCTTCAAAGGCCAGAGCCTCTCTACTTGCCTCTTCCTCTAGCCTATATGTTCCTCGATGGAACATTTCCTCTAAATTTATCCTCTGTTTATTTTCGTTGTCCGATTCTCTTTTTGAAAGAAAGTCCGCCAACAGAACTATTGTTGGAACGACCAGAGCCTCTCTACTCTTCCTTTCCCCTGCCATACATTCTCCTCGACAGAAGGCCTCCTCTGAAATCATCTTCTTTCTTTCGTCATTTAATGACTGCATTTTCTCGTTATACTCTAGACCCAAACTGTTATGCTCTAGACCCAACCTCTTCCACTGCGGAACAAATGGAGGACGTGAGCTAGGGAGTGTTCCGTAAAGATTCTTCTGTCGATTTTGGGGTTCTTTTGAGCCGATTTTCGACGAAGCAATCTTTACGGAACACTCCCTAGTAGAAAGACCTTCTTTTCTGATACGAGCCTCATTTTCTTGAGGATCGAAACTCCATCTTCTCAAAGAAGGGTTTCTTTCGTTGCTAATCGACATACAGCACTCCTTAAAAATTTGATTTCGCAAACGATAACATCGAAAAGATTTTTCAACAAAATCTTTATTTTTTGCAAAAAAATACTCGCGCAAACGCGCGCATGCAAAGACCTCAATCAAGCTCACCTCACAGCTCTTACTGCAATCTTCGTTTTTTGCGTGCTATTTTTTTGACTAGATCTTTCGAAATTTGAAGAACTGAAGCAATATCCTTGATCCCGTGACCCTTTTCCAGGGCTTTCAAAACACACTCTTCATTCCACAGAGAAGTTTCGAGATTAATATTATTATTTTCTTTAAAATCGTAAATAATTCAAAACACCTATCATAATATCTGAAAACTTATTTGATTTATAAATAATTTTACGGATCCTTTCTTTTAGGTTTTTTTTCTTTACTTTATCTTCAAAAATGATCTCTTCTATGTTCTTGATTCTTAATTACTTGTACTTTAAAAAATATTTTTTTGATGCTCGATAAACGGAGTATCTCGACTTTGACCATTTTTCGGAAGCGAGTTTTACAAGATTTTGACCTACAATCGGTTACAACTTCCTTCAATCGGCTTGAACACGCCATTGAAGGAATCTGTAACCGATTGTAGGTCAAAAGATTGTGAAAATCGCCCCGAAAAATGGTCAAAATCGAAAGTATAACACTTACGCCTTTCGCAACTCAAGAATGAAGAAATGTGTTTTTTAAAGATGCAAAAAATCATTCTTCTGTTAAAGAACACTTAGAGAGCAGTGCAAAAAAGAAACATCCCCTTTTTTCATCTACATCTCAACCATTTTGATAGGAGATCCACCCCATGTGTCTTTCGATATATTTTGCCCAAGTCATAGGCCTTTATCTGATCATCATCAGCCTAGCTACTTTAATTCAGCAACAAAGATTTAAGAAAATAGTGCATGAATTTCTAGCAAGCGCCCCTCTCATTGCTATTTCCGGCGGGCTTGGCGTCATGATTGGCTTAATCATCCTGGTTCCTCACCACCTCTGGGTAGCTCAGTGGCCCGTCATCATCACAATCATTGGATGGATCGCCCTTTTACAAGGGATCCAACGCCTTTTCTTTCCGGAAACCTTCATTAAGTGGACAAAAGATCTCCTCGAAAGAAAAGGGGCTCTCCTCTGGTCTTGGGTATGGTTTTTAGTGGGTTGCTACCTTGTTTGGGCAGGATTTACTCAATAAGAAGAAAAACATGAAAAAATCAAACCAAGCGCCATCTTCTACACGTAGAAAAAATCCACGTATTTGGAAAGGAGCCCTCATCGCTCTTGGGCTCTTACTCCTTATCCCCATCTTGGGTGTGTGGTATAATCGCCACCATCACTATGTCTGGACCAACGACGCTTACCTAGACGGCTATCAAATCTCCATTAGCGCAGATATCAACGCCCGCATCATCACTCTCTATGTGGATGAGGGAGATATCGTGCATGAGGGAGATCTCCTCTGCCAGTTAGACGAAAGTATTTATAACTCTCAAAAGATAGACGCCGAAACAAACGTAGAGCTCTTAAAACAGCAAGTAGATCTTAAGGAAATTCTTGTTGAAAAACTCCGAGACATCTATACCGTCGCTTTAAATGAATACAAAAACGAAATCATCTCCTTTATTGATTTCGACAAAATCGAAAAAGACTTCCTCCTCGCCGTTGCGGAACATAAAGTCGCTCAAGCAAACCACATCAATGGCCTTGCCAAATTAGGCGTCATAGAGGAATTGCTCGCGCACACAAAAGTATACGCTCCTCGCGATGGGGCCATTGCTAAACGATGGGTCGTAGCCGGCGATGCCGTCCAATTTGGGCAACCCTTATTTGTCTTAACCGACACGCAAAACATTTGGGTGACGGCAAATTTTGAAGAATACAAAATAGAAAACGTCTCATCCGGAGATCCTGTAAAAATCCATATCGACGCGTATCCCGACATGAATTTTAGAGGCTCTGTCTTTGTTGTCAGAGCGTCAGCTGCCTCTCAATTCGCCTTTATCCCGCCCAACAACGCAACAGGAAACTTCACTAAGGTCGTTCAAAGGGTGCCGATTAAAATCCTTCTCGAAGTGCCTAAAACCAGGACGCCCCTCTACCTCTACCCGGGGATGTCCGTAGAAGTGGATATCAAAGTGCGATGATTTCATGGGAAAAACCAGGAATTCTTATCCGTGGTAGCACTTCCTATGCAACCACGTTGCTGATCAATATTTTAATCATCACCTTCTTGTCTGTTCTTGCCACGGTGTCTACCCTTATTTCCGATGGTGCGATTCAAGGGGAACTTGCTTTAAGCGATAACACAACCGTTTGGCTTACAACACTCAATCTTCTCGGCGTAAATACGATCGTTCCTGCATCCAATTGGTTTGCAGAACGATTTGGATTTAAAACAATGCTGATGTTCGGGATGGTTCTTTTTACTCTAGCTAGCTTCTTAGCGGGCATTGCTACAAATTTTCCTCTCCTTGGAGCCGCCCGGCTATTGGAAGGCATTGGCTCCGGCTTTATTTTCCCTGTGGGACTTTCCCTCCTCACACAAAATCTTTCCCCTAAATTTCTCCCGCTCGCCCTCATTCTCTACATAGGCTCTGCCTTTGGCGCGGGATTTGCCATAGGCCTTCCTCTATCAGGATATCTCACGCAATTTTATTCTTGGCGCTATGTCTTCTTTCTTACAGCGATCATGGGTCTCATCACGATTTTAGTCTGCAGATTTTTCCAAGACGACACAGAACGGAAAAAAACAAGCAAATTCGACTCCCTCGGATACGGGTGTTTCGTTATTTTCTTCAGCTCGTTTCTGATCGCTTTAACCTACGGACCGATGCTCTCTACAAGCGAAGGGTGGAGATCCCCCTCAATCATTGGAGGATTTTGTCTCGCTTTTGTTAGCCTTGTGGCAACAATTTATATCGAAACCAGTCGTAAAAACCCCATCATTCCGGTCGAGCTCTTTAAATATCCCATCTACACGGTCACGTGCGTTGCGATGTTTATCCTGGGCATGTCTGTTTTTGCAAGCGTAGGCACAATGATCCAATATATGATTCAAGCGCTCTACTATGAACGGTTTGTCAGTGGAAAACTGGGCATTATTTATGGGGTTTCTCTCGCTGTCTGTAGTGTCCTTGCAAATATTTTGATTAAAAAAATCCCCGTACCGATCCTTACTTTTATCGGCCTTTGTTTTCTGGTATTTAGTTATTTTCTAAATAATATCCTCGATTGGCAGACAGGGCCTCGGCAAATCCTTTTGATTTTGCTTCTTCGAGGCGTTGGCGTTGGCCTAGCTCTTGGCCCTGCCACTATTCTAGCCCTTAAATCGGTCCCAAAAGAATTAGAAAACAAGGCGGCTACATTACTAACCTTTTTTCGCCAAGTGGGGGGTACCTATGGAGGAACACTTGTTTCTATTCTTGTGATTAAACGGACCATTTTCCACTTAGCAAGATTTGGAGAACAAGCCCAAACGGAATTGCCCGGATTTCAAGTCACCTTCCGAAAACTTTTTTCCCATTATAAAAGTACTTTTTTTGACGATGGAACGCAAAGCGCAGCTCTTGCTAAAGCCACCATCGGACAAAATATTGAAAACCAAGCCTTCATCCAAGCTATGAATGACGCCATGATCGTCTTGGGATATATAACTCTGACGATTGCCCTTTTTCTCGTTGCGCTCAATATAAGAAACTTCTTGTTGTCGAGAACTCAAAAAGAATCCAAAATAAGCACATGATTTGGAAGACACGGATTGATCTCGACACACTCAACGAAAGATGTAGAAACACCCTCTCAGACTTTTTAGGGATTACATTTACCTCTTTTGGAGATGACTTTCTTTGCGCTTTGATGCCCATTGAACAAAAGCACCTGCAACCCATGGGCATTATGCACGGCGGGGCCAGTTGCGTTTTAGCAGAAACAGTGGGGAGCGTAGCTGCCAATTTTTGCGTCGATCAAAATGAGAAAGCCTGTGTCGGGCTAGACATCAATATTAACCACTTGCGCCCTGTCCAAAAAGGGACTTTGATGGCCACTGCAACGGCAGTGCATCTTGGGAAAACAACTCAGGTGTGGGATATTAAAATTCGAAACGAAGAGAACAAACTCGTTGCGATCTCTCGATTGACGATATCTGTGATTGACAAGCAAAAAATAATACCACCTATCAGAAAAAAATCTTTAATATAGATCTCATATGGCGAGACAGGTTTTAAAAATCGTTTCGAAGTTCATATTGCATCAATATGGACGAGAAAGGATCTTTAAAAGATGCTCGTCAGATGGGGGCTAGATTAAAGATTTTTTTCTGATAGGTGGTATAAGGGCTGTTAAGTTTCCCTAACAGCCCTATGAAAAGCAGCACCTAAAAAGGTGTGCAGATCAAGAATTAACGGTTGTAGAAGTTACCGCTACGGTCGCCACGGTCATTGCCGCGATCGCCACCGCCACGATATTCTCTACGCTCGCCACGATCGCCACCGCGATCATTGCCGCGATCGTTACCGCCCCACTCTCTGCGTGGACGGAATTCGCTAGTGCGAGATGGGCCAGAACGGTCTCCCATTGGAGGACGGCTGCCGCGCTCTTGCTCTGTTCGAGCATAATCAATCACAAGAGTTTTGCCTTGGAAAGGCTGTCCATTCAAAGCTTCTTTCGCTTTGTTTGCTGACTCAGAAGAGTCCATGCGAACAAATGCGAATCCTCTAGATCTACCTGAAAAACGATCCATAACGATTTTAACATCTTCAACTGCGCCGTGCATGCCGAATAGTTCGCGCACTTGCTCTTCATTAGCGTCAAAGTTGAGGTTACCTACATATAATTTTTGATTCTGTTGATTCATTGATTTCTCCAAAAAATAAAAAAAGACCCTTACATTCTACTACGGACACAATTTTCAGGAATTTTACTCGAAAAAGGACCAAGACAAGACTCAGGGGTTAAATACCTACATAGAGGGCAATAGCGCCCCCTAATACCTACCAGCCTACAGTGATTGGCCAATGAAGTCAAAATTTTTTCCTTGAACGCTCTGAAGTTTCTTCCAAATTTTGACCAAAAAATAGTAACCTTTTTTTTAAACGGAGGTTTTATGCTTGCTGACACTCCCCCTGCTTATGTTTGGATCGCAGAATCTCGACTTTGTACATTTTTCGTTGCCGAGTTTTGCAATATTTTGACCTACAATCGGTTACAACTTCCTTCAATCGGCTTGAACACGCCATTAAAGGAATCTGTAACCGATTGTAGATCAAAAGATTGTGAAAATTCCTCCGAACAATCTAGAAAATCGAGAGAAGGTCCATCCCAAGAAAAGATTTATGAGTGGGCGAAACAAACCCTTTCCCTATTAAATGACGGTTTTCAGTGGAAAGACACGGCACTGATCATCAAAAGTTGCCTTGAATTTTCTGCAGAATTCCCCCTTCTCGGCGTCGATGAAAAGAGGGTGGTTGCCATACAAATGTTCGACGACCTCATCGACCTGACAGACACTCCTTACTTGCCTGACTCGTATACGGATCCATTATTCAAAGCCATTGTCCCCCTATTCGTAAATCTTTTGATCCCGGATAGCGCGCGCAACGAGGAAGTTCCCCATCTCGACAAACTCGATCTCAGCTCGATCCGGCAAACAGTGCAAAATATTTTAAGCTCATTTGACGACGGTTTTCAATGGAAAGACCTGGCAGAGCTTTCTCAATTGGCTATTTTTTTCAGCGAGCAATATCCACTCCTACCTCCTGAAGACAAAGCAACGATGTCCAAACAGATCGTTGACGGTGTAATTAATGAAACGGACACACCCTATTTGATCGATGCTGTTTCTGACCCTATTTTTAAAGCGATCATCCACCCTATCATCGACACCTATTTTCAATTATGATTTAATTAAAGATATGGGCCTATCGAAAGAAGCTAAAGATCGTTTGAGTAAAAAAATGGAGGATCTCGGGATTCGAGAAGACGACATTTTTGAAAAATTCATCCTGGGATCGGGAAGCGGAGGGCAAAAAATCAATAAAACATCCTCCTGCGTCTATATAAAACACCTCCCCACAGGCATTGAAATTAAATGCCAACAAGACAGATCCAGGGACCTCAATCGTTACCATGCAAGACAAGAACTCTGCGAACGGATCGAAGAAATAACTTTAAAAGAAAAGAGCAAAAAACAACATCTCATCGAAAAAATCAGGCGCCAAAAAAGAAAACGATCCAAAAGAGCCCAAGAAAAGGTTCTCGCCACAAAAAAACAAAGATCTAACGTCAAGACGCTTAGGAAGATAGATAAACACTCTCTCTAAACGCAAAGATCGTGTATAATTTCCGCCGCATGGAATTTACTACGACGACCCCAATCCTCCTCCTAGAGGCTCTCCGCAAGCTTTACCCCGATAGTTCGCGCAGAACTTTGCAAAACTGGCTTAAAGCCGGAAGATTTACACTAAACAATGTAGTGATTAAAAAAGAAAATATCACACTTGAAGAGGGGCAAGTCCTTAGATCTCAAGATTCATTTCGTCCACCCAGAGTGCCGGGCGTACCTATTCTCTATGAAGACAGGTATCTTATCGCCATCGACAAGCCGGAGGGCCTATTGAGCGTCCCCCTCGATGACGGTGACTCGAAGAAACACGCTCTTGGGCTTTTACGCGAGTATTACGAAACAGATCAAATTTTTGCAGTCCACAGAATCGATAGAGAAACTTCCGGAGCGCTCCTCTTTGCTCGCGGGAACCAATCTGCAGAAAAATTATGCGAACTCTTCGAAGCGCACGATTTAGAACGGCACTATTTTGCGATTGTCGAAGGCAACGTAAAAGAAAATTCGGGAACATGGGAGTGTTCTTTACTTGAACTTCCCAATCTCAATGTCATCGAATCTCCTGAAGGAAAAACGGCGATCACCCATTTTGAAGTCTATCGACGCTCTGCGAAGTATACATACCTAAAACTCGCCTTGGAAACAGGAAAAAAACATCAAATCCGCGTCCATTGCAGAAGAGCTGGCCACCCGATCGTCGGGGATCGCCGTTATGGATCGACTCATAACCCGGTTCGAAGACTCTGTTTGCATGCGAGATCCATCGAATTCACCCACCCATTTACGAAAAAAAATCTCTATATAAATTGCCCCTTGCCTAAATCGTTTGATGTGCTTGGCGGACAAATTGTAATTCAATCAAAGCCTACACGGGCAGAGAACTAACTAGAACTACTAATTCAAGTTGCTATATAAAACACTCATCCTAATATCATGACAATATATCGTTTAGATCACAACTGCAAGGAGACTATCTTACAATTTCTCCCTCCCGAAGATCAGATATTTGTTAGAGAAAGTCGTTCCGGTCTATTCAATCGCGCGCTTGCTGCCACATTTCTAGAGAAGACCGGACCCAAAGGTATAAACGCCTATCTGGGCATACGTCCCGTGGCCGTATGCCTACACACATTAGTCGGGCACTTAGACTCGATCAGCTCCGCTGTTTTTAGTCCGGATGGGATGAGGATCGCGACAGCATCTGACGATAAGAGCTGTAAAATTTGGGACGCCAAAACGGGCACATGTCTACACACATTAACTGGACACACAGACCGGGTCAGACGTCCCGTCTTTAGTCCCGATGGGAAGAAAATCGCGACACCCTCTTTAGATGGAAGCTGTAAGATTTGGGACGTTCAAACGGGTAGATGTCTACACACATTAATCGGACACACAGGCCAGGTCAGATCCTCCGTCTTTAGTCCGAATGGGATGAAGATCGCGACAGCATCTTTTGATGAAAGCTGTAAGATTTGGGACGTTCAAACGGGTAGATGCCTACACACATTAACCGAACATACAGACATGGTCAGATCCGCCATTTTTAGTCCCGATGGGGAAAGGATCTCAACAGTATCTTGGGATAACAGCTGTAAAATTTGGGACGCTCAAACGGGCAGATGTCTACACACATTAACCGAGGCAATAAATATCAGAGCCTCCGTCTTTAGTCCAGACGGCATGAGACTTGCAACAGCATCTCGGAATAAGCGCTCTAAGATTTGGGACGTTCAAACGGGTAGATGTCTACATATATTAACCGGGCACACGCGCTCAGTTTACTCCGTCGCCTTTAGTCCGGATGGCACGAGGATCGCGACAGCATCTCTCGATAAAAGTTGTAAAACTTGGGACGTTCACACAGGCGCATGTCTACACACATTAACCGGACACACAAGCCAGGTCACCTCCGCCGTCTTTAGTCCGGGTGGAAAGATGATTGCGACAACATCTGACGATAATAGCTGTAAGATCTGGGACACTCAAACGGGTGGGTGTATCCACACATTAACCGGACACACAGCGGAGGTCAGCTCCGCCATCTTTAGTCCGGATGGGATGAAGATCGCGACAGCATCTCTCGATAATAGCTGTAAGATTTATTATATGTCTCCCTCGCAAAACAAACATATATTCGATGTAATTAACTGTAAAATCCAAGGAAATACATTACCCAAATTTTTACAACCTCTAAACAAGTGCGATCTTACAATCTATTTAATTCAACGCATAGCAACACAAACTCTAGCGGGCATCGCTTTAACAGGGATCTGTCTATCTAATGATAAAAATTTAGACAGCTTGGAAGCTTATTCCAAGCCTGTTCTAAGAGGTCAAAAAGAGTTATCAAAACTTCTGCCTCATCAAGAGATCCAAACAAAGCACCCCAAGCTATACAACAAGCTCAGGAAAATGGTTGATACAATACAAGAAATCGCTCGCGTTTTAGAACAAGCTCAACGACCGATAACGGTTTATGAGTTCGACACATCGCCAGTCTATCAACGTTTAGAAACAACTGTTAGAGATTTCCTTTCGTCTTCTGGGCCTATCACCAAAGTCAAGGCCCGCATCGAACTTCCAATCCGACCCTAGAAACTGAAATTAAAGCGGAAATTCGCCCTTTGATTAAACATGGAGATTATATACCCAAACAACCTCAAAAGTTGATTTTTTAAGCGCGTCAAAGCGCCGAATTTCCTCGATCGCAAGTGCCTTAGTATTAGAAATACAAAGGCACTTGCGATCGAGAAAATTCGGCAGCTTTCACGCAGCTTAAAAACCAACTTTTGAGGTTGTTTGGGTATACCGCTCGTGGAATGGAAATAAGAAGGTAGATGCGTTATAGTGGATTAAATTATAAATTGCATCTTTGGGCTAGCGCGAAAGCTGGAGAATAAAATAGCGTCGCCCCGACATTGATACTTATACCATTTATGCGAAATAACTGGTATAACTCATTAGTTACCAATGAATTGCTATACCAATCACATAAGAAAACCATATAAACGGTCTTGACTCCCCGTTGTTGACAAAGATTCATTAGCTGCAAGCGGGGTAACATTATTCCAATTACCTCTTGCAACGAGGTCACGAATGAGTAAAAATTTATCTGCCGGAATATCGTTATGTTTTGCTAGAATTCTAAATAACAGTTTATTATGGATTAGTTCTGATTTATAATATTTGGAAACATTGCGGGTGTAATAATCAAGGTCTATCCCACATGCAGATAAGTAATCCATACCAGCCTTCCTGTTATTTTCTCGAAAGCTAATGGATATATGAACGCTGCCGTCCCTGTAGCCGAGTACGTTCATTGCCTGAAAAAGTGATCCTTCCGTGTGACTTGTGAAACATAAGCTCCTAACGAGATAAGAACCAGAGTCATTAATATTCCAATCACCTTCTGTGAGTACAAACTTTGCACCTAAGCCCGGAAAGGGGATAGCATCTAGATTTTTTTCCTCGTCAGCTGATAGCTGTGCTGAGGCTAAGGGAAGACCTTCGAGCAACATGCCTACAAGAGATCGTATAGCGTGGTTAGGGTGATAGGCTGTCACTTGAGCGCGGCAAATAACGCAAGGAGCTTGATTTCCCGCTGTTTCTCTGCCGTTCACGATACGCATCTCACGGTAAATATTATTGGCTGCAATTTCGCTAATTGTGTGACCACAGGGTATCAACATGACAGCGTCTGCGAGGGGGGTGATCATAACGGGACACTGCAAAGTATTTGAGAAATTGCTGATACCTAAACGTAAGCCTGAGGCTGGCACCGCAGGCGGGATATGACTTACAGACAAAGACACATCATTCTCCATTTTGAGAGTTTAGATTGGTTTATATGCAAATGCGCGAGAAATATTTTATCAAGTATTCCTGCTTAAAATCAATTCATATGTTGAATATCAATTATACCGAACGTCATCCAAAAGTTGGGCGATAGGAGGGTTCAAAGCGCCGATGCTTGAGATATCTTCGGTATGTACCAATTTCCCGGATAAACCAATACTTTTCAAAAAAAAAACACTTGTAACCATAAAAACTAAGTCAATATTTATTCTTAAATAATGCTATTTTTAAATAATTGACTATCAACAAACGTACAATTACAATATTTATTCTATCTAACGAAGACACCTCGAGAATCGACGCTCTGAACCCGCCTAAACGCCGATTCTTGAGATATCTTCGGTATACAGAGAAAAATTGAGGACCTGATCTATGAGCGCTATTTTTAATGGTAAAAGACAAAGGGAAAGGCAAGATCTCCTTACGAACTTGCCGCAAGAAACCCTAGGCGTAGTCGCAAGCTATTTGCCCCCTGAAGATTTGGGGAGCTTAATCCGGACGAGTAAACGATGCTATGCGGCGCGCCACTCTCCTATCCAAGATTTTATTAAAACTGTTGCGATCCCCAGAATAAATTGCATTGGCGAGCTCTATGCCAGCGCTCTTCCTGACTCCGAGCCTTATTTTGCAAAGTTACGCGCAAAGCTTTATTCTTCCACGGAACAAGAGAGGGTCTCCGGACTGAACGAATTGGGTGTATTCATGAAGGATCCTACGATTGACCCTTCGCTCCTTGATCCAACAACAAAAACTCGTCTTATTGATGTTTTTACCAGAGATTTCCATGCGAAACGAACAGACTTAAATGCAGATCCTTGGCCTCTTATAGCGATCATCCGGATATTACGCACTTTGATTCCGAAGAACAATCACCGGGTGAGAAATCATCTTTCTGACACTTTGGATGAGATGCATGAAAAGTGCTTAAACGGGGATTTGCGCAACGCAGAGCGCATTTCTGAGGCGATGACTCCTATTCAACGTGAAGGGAAGCTGTATAATGTTGGTAAAAAGTACCTGGAACAAGACTTAGCGAAAGCAGAGAGGATCTTTGGTAGGCTAATTGAGATAGATAGTATATGGGCAGAGTGGATTGGCACAGGTTTAATTAGGAAATACCTTGAGCAACAAGATGTTGGGAGTGCTTATCGCGTGGCTGATAAACTACAGAATGCGAGATTTATAGGTTCGAAAGAATTAGGATATCAGCAGGTTTTGGAGCTATTTTCTACATACTACATAAACAAGAAAGATCTGGTACAGGCCGTAGCAGTGATCAATAAAATCTTAAGAATAACCCCCAGCCCTTATCTTTTTGGAGAATCTTTAGCGAAACTTTCTTTGGCTTATCAGCGCGAGGGTGATTTCGAGAATGGGGAGTTTTGGGCTGATAAAATCTCTCGACATTCCCAGGATGTAGTAGCCTATAAAAAATGCATAGAACCTATTTTTAATCATTACTTGAGTGCAAAAGACTTCCCTCATGCGGAGAGGATCCTTGATAAGTGGTCGCTTATGAAAACAGCCGATAATTCTGTAGATTGCTCAAAAGCTAAACAAGCCCTGGCTGCAACAAAAGCCGGAGAATAAAACAACAATATATGTTAGAATCATTTCATGAACAAATTAACTGCATCAATATCTCGATCTAAAAATATTTTTACCGCAGCAGCGCTCTCAGCAGAATTCGCTAAATGGCAAGGTTTTTTTAATTTCGCTTTTCCTCAAAGTATTGCAACAGAAAACAGCAATCTTGACGAAAAAAATTTCGAATTGATCGAAACCTCTAATTGGGATGTTTTAGACTGGATAGAGCCGATGACTGAGGCAGGGTTCCTCGCAGCCGCAGGCATCGATCTAGGAGCGGGAATCGGAACATACCGAATAGGAAAATTCGCATACACAAAATTACTCTCAAAAAGATCTCCTACAGAAAAACAACAGCTCCTCCTCCCCCCCTCAAAACAAGAGAACGAGTCTTCAAAAAATTCTCGGACCCAGAAAATACGCCGCCTGGCATTACTATTGAGTTTCTTTGCCTACTATTCGTATTCACGGCAAAAATTTAAATCTTCCATAAAATTTGAACCCATTCCTGACGAACAGGTCCTAGAAAAAACAATCGATTTCTTCAAACGGGAAGCTTCATTAAAAAATTCCCAAGAATTCTTAAACACCGTACTCGTCCATTTTGGGCCAAACCCAAATAAGGACAGCTATAAGTTTGCCGAAGTACGCCTCTATCCGGAAAAAAACAAAACGCCTAATCTCCTCAGAGAGATTACAAACCTCTCGAAGAGGGACTATTCACACCCTCATTTGACTTGGCTTTACAGTCGTTTTAAAGGCGCAGGACAACCAAACACATCGGAATGCCTTGAAATCTTCGGCTTATATACTCAAATGGGTTCTCGGAGTCTATTTCCATGGAAACGCGTTCCAGATAATAATATATTTGCTCGTTTTGAAGCTTGGTCAATCCAATCCATTAATAAACACAAAACAACCACCCCGACTGAAGAACAACCCCATACAACAGAAGACATTTCCCTTCCTATAACAGACAAACACATTCCTTTTTGGCTAGGACCTAAATTCGAACAATTCAACCCTCGCCAAGCGTTTGATGTTTCTACTGCAAAATACGGTGTGTATCAATGTTCTTACAAACTAAATGCCGAAAAAGGGAACATCAGCTGCATACCCAAGGATTATTGGATTTCAGAGGCTAAAAAAGTAACAGATCCAAAAATACGCGATTACTTGACAAGCCGCGAACCTATTAAAGCATAATATTAAACATTTTAATACTATGCAAATCTATTAGTTCACAAAAATTACAATATTTGTTATAGTAATACTATAAATAATATTGATTTTATGACTTACATCACACATTCTATAGCTCAAGATATTCAACAACTAAAAAACTCCTCGCCAAGTCTCAATAGTATCCGAACAGATCGATTGAAACATATTTTTCATCTAACGATGATTTACTGGGTAGGTATGCTTTCTTACTTCTTGATTAACACAGGCCTTTCCCAAGCCCTTGGTTTATATACCTTTATTCATGGAACAAGCCCCCGAAGCTATGTTCTGATCAACCTCTGCGGAGCAAACGTAAAGATTGGAGGATCTCATCATAGAGGAGCAACAGCAGGGCTTTCCATATTAAAACCAAATTTTACAGAAACACATAAGTATAGATTCAATTCTATTAATTATTTTCACATGTTTTCCGAACCTCAAATAAACATAGAAAATAATTATCGAAGAAGCCTTCAAAAATATCTGGACGACATCCTCACAATCTATCTATCAACCAAAAGATTTTCGGTTCTATCTGGCATCGGCGATTTTCATCGTTTAATAAATGGAAGATTTGGAAAGTTTTTTAAAATTCCCTACTGCTGCATTGGGACCATTCTCGGACTGGCAACGCCCCGAATCAGATTTCAATTTACAGGCCATGAGATCAAAGAACTGATAAGAAACGAGAAGTTCGTCCCTAACGATCCTGATTATAAAGATCCAGATATAGGGGTTTTTAAAAGTCGCATAGATATTCCCTCCTCAAGAATAGGAATTACAGGGGCGCTATTTTATGGGATCAATCGGTATACCTGGAAACGAATCACAAACAATCCGGCAAGAAGCCTAACAGGCGTCTTTTTATTTTTCTCAGGCCTTGCTTTAGGTATTGCAGATTATGCTCACTATCGCAATTCAAAAGTCACAAAGGATATAGTAGTTCCTCATGAAAGCCCCCTACAAAAACTGAATTAAAAGCTCTCGAATTTCGGCAAAACTTCTGCCCAGTCAAGAGATCCAAATAGACTACCCCGAGCAACACAACAAGATCGAAGAGGCTGTTGATACAATACAAGAAATCGCTTGCGTTTTAGAACAAGCTCAACGACCGTTAACGGCTTATGATTTCGAGAGATTGCCAATCTATAACAGCTTAGAAACGACCGTCAGAGAATTCCTTTCGTCTTCCAAGTCTATTACTGGAATCAGGGCCCACATCGAGTTTCCAATCCCAGGATAAAATCTCAGAAACTTCAAGCATCAGAAACTAAAATTAAAGCGAAAGTTCGCTCTTTGATTAAAAAAAGGTGAATCGCCTTCCGGTGAAATTTCAGCGATATACTGGGAATCTAAAGAAAAACAATGATAGGCAATGCTTAAACCAAACTTCAGATTGAATAACTGCCAAGCCATATCCCAGCCTTGCGTTGTAAAGGAAATCGGCATTCCTGAAAAAGAGGCCCGAAAATGTTCCCGATGCAAGGGGAGCTCGAGAACATAACCCGCCGCAATGAAAGGAGAGATGCAAATCGTCTCGTCTCGATTTCGATCGACAAATTTAAATGCGCCGCCCGCCTCTGCTCTCAAAGTTGAACTTGTATAGTCCTCTACTTTTAAATCCAAAGACACTGCGCCATTTTCAGAAACCGAGCCATTTTTAAGATACAAGTAATCCACCGTTGCATAAGGGTAGAGAAGACATGAGGGGGTGCCAAAAAAATAGGCAGAAGTGATCTGTCCTCCGACATCAAAACCATCCGAATTTGACTTTGCCTGTCGATCAATGGTTGTAAAATGGATTTGCCGGAACGTTTCATACCAATCTTTGCCCGCATACGCAGAGGCTCCAAGGTAAAAATTCCCCACATTTAAATCAGAATAGAGCGATCCATAGGCGCCTGTAACATAGGCGTACCCTCGGTCCAAAGTCCACTTGAGATCGGTATGGTTATAAGCGCCTCCGATTCCAAGAGTCCAGCATCCGAAAAACTGATGATCGTATCCAAGGGCCACGCCTCTTGTCGTGGCTCTAAAACCAATTTCCATCCCCTGTTGTTTTTCTTTAAGCCAATTCCCAAAAGGCTCGACCCAAAAACGGTTTGTCTTTGCGCAAGAACAGGCAAGCTCAAACCTTCGATGGAAAAGAGAGAGCAGCTGCCCTCCAAGCTCTGCCTGCAATTCAGCAAAGGCGCTCATCGCCGCAGGATGCATTTGATCGAGAGCGTCATCAATTACAGAATTGCTTTGTCCTGCAAGAGAATTAATCACATTCGATAGATCTGCATTTAAAAGGCTATCTGTTCCTAACGCGTCAATATTTTTCCCCACAGACCGTTCATTTGCATTTGCAAAAGGAAAATGGAGAAACGGCCGAGGCACAGTAAGCAACACTTGCACTTGCGTCCCTGTATAGGAAAGGAGGGAAGAAAAATTTGGATCAGAAATAGACGTATCGGCAAAAGTGCCCACAATACTTCCTGCATTCACCAGTGTATAACTTTTCGAAAGACCATAAAAACCTGAAATATCCGGGCTGATCGTTAAGTGTCCATTTGTCAAAGTCGCAGCGCCAGAAACCTGAAGAAGTCCATTGGTATTCGGGGTTAACTCTGAAACAAGAGTTCCCCCACTTCCCGAATTCAATGTAATAGCTCCGCTGACAAGCAAAGTTCCCGTCCTTGAAGACCCCGGGATGATTTGTCCTAGGTTTGTAATACCGCCGCTTGTGGTTAATGTCCCTGTGCCTGAAAGAGAAGATGTCGCATCAATTGCGAATGTAGAAACCCCAAGGTTTCCTGTCACAATCAAATGGGATCCCGTTAAACTTGTCGTACTCCGAGAGGCTGAGCTATTTCCCGAGAAAGTGTATGTTCCTCCACCTGAAAGAGTGAGTGTTGTACCTGTTGCTCCATTGAAAACTCCCGCGTAGGTTCCGCTGCCCGCCTGACTAAATACAAGGGTTGAACTGCTTGTTAAAGAAATCGCTCCCTGCAAACTCGACGTATTCCCTTGCAAAGTCACCGTATTGACTGTCGTCCCTCCCGTATACGCATTTTCTCCAAGCAGAGAAAGAGTGCCTGAC
>CAZQNB010000022.1:18816-22913 GCA_964594545.1 uncultured bacterium
TCCCACCCAAGTTTGCGCCATCAATTGCGAAAAGCCAAAAAAACTGATCCAAAAAAACTGTTTCATTGCTGTATTCTGATTACTACAAAAAAGTTCTTGAGTCAATGGAATAAGCAGGTACAATTGATTAAAAAAGAGGCCCATGTACAAAAAATTCGAAGCGCAAAAAAAACTCAAATCCGGATCGCAAACCTACACCTACTATTCGCTTCCCTCTCTTGAAGAGCAAAAGATCGGGCCTATTTCTAGACTTCCTGTCTCGATTCGGATCATGCTCGAATCGCTTCTTCGCAACTGCGATGGAAAAAAAGTTCGCAAAGAAGATGTTGTTCACCTTGCGAACTGGAATGCCAAGAAACCCATTAACGGCGATCTCCCCTTCATCGTCTCGCGGGTGATCTTGCAAGATTTTACCGGTGTACCCCTTCTTGTCGATTTAGCAGCTATGCGCGATGCTGTCGCAAAAGAGGGCCTTGATCCCAGACTCATCGAACCCATTGTCCCTGTCGATCTCGTCGTGGATCACTCTGTGCAAGTGGATAAAGCGGGGACTCATGACGCCTTCATGGTGAATTTAAAACACGAATTTGCTCGCAATCAAGAGAGGTATGAATTCCTTAAGTGGGGGCAAACCGCTTTTAAAACATTCAAAGTTGTTCCCCCCGGCGTCGGCATTGTCCACCAAGTCAATTTAGAACACATCGCTGATGTCGTATCTGAAAAAAACGGCGTTTTATTTTTTGATACCCTTGTGGGAACCGACTCCCATACGACGATGATCAATGGCTTGGGTGTTGTCGGCTGGGGCGTTGGAGGCATTGAGGCGGAATCGGCCATGCTTGGACAGCCCGTATCCATTGCCACACCGGAGGTGATCGGATTTCATTTGCATGGGAAGCTGCGCGAAGGCATTACAGCCACAGATTTGACGCTGCGCGTCACTGAAATTTTGCGAAAAAATGGCGTTGTGAATAAGTTCATCGAGTTTTATGGGGAAGGCGCCTCTCATTTAAGTGTGGCTGATAGAGCAACGATTGCCAATATGGCGCCTGAATATGGCGCGACCATGGGATTTTTTCCGGTCGATGAAAAAACAATTCAGTACCTCTTCATGACAGGAAGAGACAAAGAAAAAATTGAAAGAACGAAAGAGTATCTTCTCGCGCAAGGACTCTTTGGCATCCCTAAAAAGGGAGAAATTGATTACACAAAAGTTCTCGATCTTGATCTATCCTCTGTTGAGCCTTGCGTTGCAGGCCCAAAAAGACCGCAAGACCGCATCCCTTTAACTCAAGTGAAGCAAACATTCCAACATCTCATCACAGCGCCAAAAAATGCAGGTGGTTACGACAAACAAAAACCTCACAAGATCGTCTATCTGCATGAAAAAGGAAATCGTGTCGTAGAAAGCTCTGAAATTTCAGGCGGCATCGAAACGACTCCTACCCATAAACTCTCCCCGAGCGAAGATGAAATGCTTTCTAACCGCCCCTTTGTCCATGAAGAGGGTTCTCCGGGATATACGGACTATAGCGGATATCGTGGCAAATTATTTGACGGCGCTATTGTCATTGCAGCCATCACAAGCTGCACGAACACCTCCAATCCAAGTGTGATGATTGGGGCTGGCCTCGTTGCGAAAAAAGCCGTCGAAAAAGGGCTCAAAGTAAATCCCCTGATTAAAACAAGCTTGGCCCCCGGATCAAGAGTTGTGACCGACTATCTGAAAAAAGCAAACTTAACGGAAGCTCTCGAAACCCTTGGCTTTCATCTGGTCGCCTATGGATGCACAACTTGCATCGGCAATAGCGGACCTCTAGATGCAAAAATTGAAGAAGCCATCAAAGAGCACGATCTGATCGCCGCAAGTGTTTTGAGCGGAAACCGGAATTTCGAAGCGCGCGTTCATGGATCTGTGAAAGCGAATTTCTTGATGTCGCCGCCTCTTGTCGTCGCCTTTGCTTTGGCCGGAAGAATCGATATCGATTTTGAAAAAGAACCGCTCGGCAAAGATCCTCTAGGTAAGCCCGTCTTCCTCAAAGACATTTGGCCCACATCGAAAGAAATCGAAGACGCCATCCATAAAGGGGTGTCTGTAGATAGTTTTAAAGAGCGCTACGGACCTCTTTTGACCGACAATCCTCTATGGAAAGAGATCCCCACAAAAAAGGGCGCGAGATACCCTTGGGATCCAAGCAGCACCTACATCCGCAATCCCCCGTATTTTGCCGAATTTTCGCAAAAAAATCCCCCAAGACAAGATCTTACAAACATGCGCCCTTTAGCGCTTCTTGGAGATTCCGTGACGACCGATCACATTTCTCCTGCAGGGGCGTTTAAAGCCAAAACTCCGGCGGGTCAGTATTTGATAGAACACGGGATTTGCGAAGACGATTTCAATAGCTATGGGTCGAGAAGAGGCAATCATGAAGTGATGATGCGAGGCACCTTTGCAAACATTCGCATTCTCAACAAAATGGCGGAGGGAAAAGAAGGTGGCTTTACAAAGCTCATGCCGGAGGGCAAGATCATGAGCATCTTTGAAGCCGCAGAAGAATATAAAAAACGAAACACCCCGCTTATCTTATTTGCCGGCAAAGATTATGGGATGGGGAGCTCTCGAGATTGGGCGGCCAAGGGAACAGCTCTTTTAGGCGTTCGCGCAGTTGTTGCAAAAAGCTACGAAAGGATCCACCGGAGTAATCTTATCGGGATGGGAATCCTTCCTCTCCTCTTTCTAGAGGGAGAAAGTCTTGAAACGCTCGGGATTACAGGAGAGGAAATTTTTTCCTTAACAGGACTTGAGAAGTTAACGCCCCATCAAGGTGTGATTCTTGAAATACAAAACGGGAAAACCGTCCATTTAAAATCTGCAATAGACACCCCCATCGAGATTGAATACTATCTCCACGGGGGCATTATGCCTTACGTCTTAAGACAACTTATGAAAAAGCTTTTGTAACTTTTGCATGGATCACATCTCTCACCGCTTGACAAACGCCATCAACGGCTGCTTGAAAAACTGCGTTGGCAATCGTCGTTGCCATCGCAGGAACGCCGTAGCAGAAATGTTTTGACACGTTTTTCAAATAACTCTTAGCATCTTTTGACGATGGATCAAAATATGCAGTCACAGCAGAAAAAGTCCCTGTCATGCATCCAAAAGCTAAAAGTCCATAAGCTGCTGCTTTCTTTGTTGTATCGGATGATGCCGCGGCAAATGTGCTATAAACGGTTCCTGCAGCGCCCCCGGTAATCGTTAAAAACGCGGCTGGATTTAAATAACCTGTACAATCTAAATTATTTGTATCAACACACATACATACTCCCGATTATGATAAATTCGGGTAGAGGATAAATCAACAGACCAATAAAAACAACCAAAAAATATTTAAACAGACAAAATACAATAAAATGCGATATAATTATTATATATTATTTAATAACAGGAGATTAATATCATGAATATTACCAGATTAGATACGCAACAAATGACACAGCTCCCGGAAGTTTGCCAAAAGTTCGGCGTGGAGATGACAGAACATCAACTTCTAGTCAATATCGATACACAAAGACTCTACCTAATCAAAGCCCAAGCCGTGATCCGGTCTTATCTTATCTCTACGGCGCTAAATGGTGTGGGCCAAGAAGAGGGGTCAGGGAAAACACCTTTAGGATTGCACACCATTGGAGAGAAAATCGGGGATAACGCTGATCCTCTTGCAATTTTTAAGGCCAGAGTATCTACAGGAGCGCTTGCAAAAATCGATGATGGTGAGAAGCTGATCGTTGGTAGAATTTTATGGTTGCAAGGAGCGCAGATAGGATTCAATCAGGGCAAAGATTCCGCAGGAAAGAATGTGGACACCCACGATAGATATATTTATATCCACGGAACAAATGACACTGCAAACATTGGCAAAGCCGTCTCTGCAGGATGCGTTCGGATGGTGCCTGACGATGTCATCGAGTTATTTAAACAAGTGGCAGAAGGAACCCCTGTTTACATTTATAACTCACCGTGTGCGTAAGATGAGCCTTATATACCGAACGTCATTCAAAAGTTGGGCGATAGGAGGGTTCAAAGCGTCAAAAAT
>CAZQNB010000023.1:0-14886 GCA_964594545.1 uncultured bacterium
GCATTGAAGGGGTCTTTTGGATTCTCAATAAGAACAGCGTTTTCTGATCCAAAGGCGATCAGGTACCCTTCTTGAGGAAGAAGGCTTGTGAGCGACGAGGGTTCGAAAACCTCAAGGATCGTTCCTAAGTCTCTTTGGGTAGGGTCTTCATAGAGAACAAAGATACAAGCAAGTCCCTGAAAACAAAACATATCCTGCATGCGTGTTGTCGTAGATTTCGTTTCAATCCACTGATCGCAAGCAATCCGAATGGATGGTTTTTTCGTAAGCTCTAATGCAAGAGGTCCAAACGTGTGGAAGATGAGTTTTTTAAGAAAGGGAGAGGCTCTCCAAAGATCTCTTAAAATGTCTTTTTTTTCTTTTTTAAGGTCTTCAAAATCTTGAGGGAAATTTTCAAAACGAATCCGGCCGTGTCTTCGGAAATATACGAGTTGCTGAGATGAAATAGTTGTTTTCATAAGGCCCGATATTATACGTTCTTCCTATCAAAAGAACAAGGATGTAAAATTCATTGCATGTACTTTTTAGACTCTTTGCGTAAAAACATCTCTTTAATTGAAGAAAAAATTGGCTATGTCTTTGGAAATAAAGAACTTCTGGTTCTTTCATTGATCCATCGATCTTTTGTCAATGAACATAAAAGTCAGATTCAGTCTCATAATGAGAGGCTCGAATTTTTAGGTGATTCGGTCTTGGGGCTTTTGACTGCTGATTTTCTCTATCATCGATTGCCGTCGTATCCTGAGGGCCCTTTGTCTCAGCTGCGGTCCCGTCTTGTCGACGCCCAGGCGTGCGCCCACTATTTCCAAAAATTAGGGCTGCAGGAGTTTATCTTGCTGGGAAGAGGCGAGGCGATGAGCGACGGCAAGGCAAAGGTGTCGATTTTAGCAGACGCTTTTGAGGCATTGATCGGCGCGATTTTCATCGATGGAGGTTTGGGGATTGCCAAATCATTTCTCCTTTGCCATTTTGAATCCGGGATCGAAGGAGTCATTGAATCGCCATCGCGCAATTATAAAGCGGAGTTGCAAGATTATTCTCAAAAAAAATATAAACAAGCTCCGGTGTATAAAGTGATGCAGGAGACGGGACCTGATCACGCGAAAGTTTTTCACGTGGTTGTGATCGTGGATGAAAAAGAGGCGGGAATGGGTCTTGGCGAGTCGAAAAAGGTAGCAGAGCAAAAAGCCGCTTTTGACGCGATGTCTAAATTGGAGAATAATGAATAAAACAAAAGTCGCCTGGGTTTGCCGTGAATGCGGCCACTCGCAGATCAAATGGACCGGCAGTTGCGGAGGGTGTCAAAATTGGAACACTCTTTTAGAAGAAGTGCAGGTTGAGGAAAAAAAGCAACGCTTTGAGTCCAAAAAAACGGGAACTTCAAAACCTGTTCGGATATGCGATGTAGAAATTGGCGCGTTCAAAAGAATTCAGACGCAAATCGGAGAGGTCGATCGATTGTTTGGCGGCGGCATCGTTGCGGGGTCTTTGATTTTGATCGGCGGAGAACCGGGCGTTGGCAAGTCGACGCTTCTGATGCAACTTGCGAATGCACTGGCCACTCAGGGACTCGTTGTTCTCTACATTTGCGGCGAGGAATCCACCGAACAAACCTCTCTTCGCGCGCAAAGACTGGGTATTGATCACAAAAATCTCTATCTTTTAAGCGAAACCCTTTTTGGCTCGATTCGCGCGCACATCGATCAGTTGCAACCCGATGTTGCGATTGTCGATTCTGTGCAGATTATGTACAAAGGGGAAATTCCGTCCGCTCCGGGATCTGTCGTTCAGGTGCGCGAAATTGCCACTGAATTTATGCATTTAGCAAAAGGGCAGGGGATCACGACGTTTTTAATTGGCCACGTAACAAAATCGGGCGAGCTTGCAGGTCCTCGCGTTTTAGAACACTTAGTCGATACAGTCCTCGAGTTCGAAGGGGACAAGCAACATGGATATAGGCTCTTGCGCGCGATTAAAAATCGGTTTGGATCGACCGATGAGATTTCCATCTTTCAAATGAAAGAGACGGGGCTTGCAGAGGTTCCTAATCCCTCGCACGCCTTTTTAGCAGAAAGAGTCAAAGAGATCCCCGGATCTGCGATTGTCCCAGGGTTGGAAGGGGCAAGAGCCTTTCTTCTCGAAATTCAAGCGCTTGTGACGCCCACAGTATTCCCAACGCCGTCAAGGAGATGCGCGGGTCTTGATCAAAATCGTCTCGCTCTTCTTTTGGCTGTTTTAGAAAAGAGAGTCGGCTATCAGCTGCACCATTGCGATGTATTTGTCGCGTTAGCGGGCGGCCTTAAAATTGTAGAGCCTGCCATTGATCTGGGGATCTTACTCGCAATTGCTTCTTCCTATTCGAATCGCGCGTTGCCGGGCGATCTCATTGTTCTTGGCGAAGTGGGATTGGGAGGAGAGGTGCGGGGCGTGAGCCGCATTGAAACCAGATTAAAAGAGGCGATTCATATGGGCTTTAAAAAGTGTATTTTGCCTAAGCGCAATCTCAAGGGGATTTCCTCTTCGATTACGGATAAAATCGATCTCATCGATGTAGAACTTGTGGATCAAGCAATTCATAGAGGACTTGGGTGAGTATCCTTGTTGGAGCGAGAAGCTCTCCTTTGTCTTGCGCGCAATTTGAAGAGATACGCGGGGCATTTAAAGGTCCCTATGAACTTGACCCCCTCTGGGTAGAAACGACGGGCGATAAGGATAAAAAAACATCGCTCCGATCTCTTGAAAAAACTGACTTTTTCACAAAAGAAATCGACACACTGCTTCTGGAAGGGAAGGTTCGCATTGCGATCCATTCTGCAAAAGATCTGCCCGATCCTTTGCCAAAAGGACTTGTGTTAGTTGCCCTCACAAAGGGAGTTGATTCTCGCGATAGCATCGTCTTTCGTCCGGGGGAAAATTTAGAGACGGCTAAAATCATTGCCACCTCAAGTGCGAGAAGAGAGGAAAACGTCCGCTCTTTAATTCCCCATCTTAAATTTGTCGATATACGAGGAACAATTAGCGAGAGGCTGTCTGCTTTAGAAAAGAACAATGTCGATGGGGTTGTTGTCGCAGAGGCTGCATTGATTCGTTTGAAACTCACCTCTTTGAATCGACTCATCCTTCCGGGAGAAACTGCGCAAAACCAAGGCCGGCTTGCCATTCTTGCGAGAGAGGGCGATCGTGAAATGGAGCAAGCTTTTTCATCTCTGGACTTTCGATGATTTTGTATCTGGGTCTTGACCCAAGTCGATATCCATCCGCAAAGCCAATCCTCCATTATCCTGTCATTTCCACCCGAAAATTAGTGTCACAAGAACTTTTGCAAGCAAAGGCTCTTTGGCCTGAATTTACGCATGTGATTTTCACAAGTCAGACGGCAGTGAATTATTGGGTTGAAGAAGAGCTGTTTTGTGAAAAAACGGTGATTGCTGTGGGATGTGCAACAGGGCATTTACTTGAAAGCAAAGGGATCGTTCCTTTGATTGCGGACCAAGAAACGCAAGAAGGGGTGATCGCGCTTCTTGAAGAAATGGATTTGCGCAGCGCTTATCTTTTTTGGCCAAGATCAAAATTAGCAAGGCCTGTGTTGGAAAAATTTTTAATCCAAAATCAATTGAGATATTTTGCGTTGGATCTATACGATACGGTAACGCAGAAGTTGGAGCCTGTTCCGGATTTAGAACGGGTGGATGAGATTGTGTTTACAAGTCCATCAACGGTGCGGGGATTTATAGAGATTTACGGCTCTTTGCCAAAAGATAAGAAGTTAACGGCCATCGGGCCTGTGACTCAACTTACCTTATGCGAACAGGGGGCCTTATATACTCCGTCCACTTCAAGAAAGACTGTGAGGAAATGGGTGTAATTAAAGCCGTTAGGTGCAAAGAAAAAATGAATGAACAGGATCCGCTTCGCTTGCAGGATCGCTCACTTCGTTCGCGGCAGGAAAAAGAAAAGATCTATCCTGCCCTGCGCTTCGCAGGAACCTGCCGCCATGCTTCATGGCGATCCTGTTTATTTATTTTTTCTACGCACCTAACATTTTTAATTACATCCTGAGGAAATTTCTGCCTTGCTTCGCCTTTCGGGTTTCCCTATACTCAATCAGTAATAAAGATGGAGGTTTTATGGATGGACTAGATACAACAAGCTACCAACTCCCTGAGTTGCCCTATGATTTTAATGCGCTCGAACCTGTCATCTCTGCTGAGATCATGGAGCTTCATTACTCCAAGCACCATAAAGCGTACGTAACGAATTTAAATGCGGCTTTAGAAAAATATCACTTGGCCGAAACAAAAAATGACGTCGCTCAAATGATTGCCCTTCAAGCAGCGATTAAGTTCAACGGCGGCGGCCATATCAATCACAGCATTTTTTGGACGATTTTGGCCCCTCTTTCAAAAGCAGGACATGGCCCTAAAGGCGACCTTGCCAAAATGATCGATCGGGATTTTGGTTCTTTTGAACAATTTAAAGAAAAACTATCTACTGCGTGCATCGGGATCCAAGGCTCCGGATGGGGCTGGCTTGGGTTTAATAAAGGCCTCAAACGGCTTGAAATTGCCACTTGCGCAAACCAAGACCCATTGAGTTCTCAGGGGCTTATTCCCCTTCTTGGGATCGATGTTTGGGAACATGCCTACTATCTCCAATATAAAAATGTCCGGGCAGACTATGTCAAAGAGATCTGGAAAATTTTTAATTGGCAGGGAATTGAAGACCGTTTGGCAAAAGCAAGTATATAAGGCTTAAGACCGGGTTTGTTGAAATAATATTTTTATAGAGACACGGTCTTGCTTTTTGGTCTTTCTACTGGTATGATCATGGCCAAATGGGCTTATTTTCAAAAGGTAAACCAAATATTAAAATCCAGACTGTCAGAAAGGATGGGTTTAGTGGGTGGATCAAATGTTCGGGATGTTCTGAACTGATCCATGCAAACGAGCTTGCCGGGCATTGCAATTGCTGTCCCAAGTGCGGATACCACTACCGTCTTTCTTTGAAACAGCGGATTGATCTCCTCGCAGATGGAGGGACTTTCTCCGAACTTTTTACCCACATCAAGCCGACAGATTCTTTAGAATTTGTCGATACAGAATCCTATACTTCAAGACTTGAAATCGCGATTAAAAAAACAGGAAGAGATGACGCTGTTTGTACAGGTACGTGTCAGATAGAAGGTCAACCTATTGCTTTAGGGATTTTAGATTTTTCCTTTATGGGCGGTTCTATGGGGTCGGTTGTGGGAGAGAGACTCACCCTACTCATCGAATATGCTCTATCTTATAGGCTTCCTGTTGTGATTGTGTCTGCCTCCGGCGGCGCGAGAATGCAAGAGTCTGTATTGTCACTTATGCAAATGGCGAAAACTTCTGCCGCTTTAGCGAAATTGCATGAGGCAAAAATTCCGTATATTTCAGTGCTTACCAATCCAACAACGGGGGGTGTGACCGCTTCTTTTGCAACCCTTGGGGATGTGATTATTGCAGAACCTGACGCTTTGATTGCTTTTGCAGGTCCTCGCGTGGTTGAGCAGACAATTGGTCAAAAATTGCCTCCAAAAGCGCAAAAATCTGAATTCTTGCTTGAGAGGGGGATGGTGGATTGTATTGTGAAACGGTCTGAATTAAAGGGGCGTTTAGCTCTATTTATCTCCTATTTTTCGGGCAATAAACGAGATGATCTTGCACAAAAAATGCCATCCCGTTTAAAAGAGCTACTGAAGTTAGCTGAAGAGTCCCGTGTTTAAAAAGATACAAGTTCCCATCATTATCGACGATCCGGAGTTAATTCCTGTATATGCAACGGAATTTGCTTCCGGTTGTGATGCAAGAGCCTCGATTGCTGAGGCAATGACCCTTCTCCCCGGAGATTCTGCTGTGGTTCCGACAGGAATTAAAGTGGAAATTCCTCATGGGTATGAAATTCAGGTAAGACCGAGAAGCGGTCTTGCAGCAAAAAATCAGATCACCGTTTTAAATACGCCGGGAACGATCGATGCCGATTATCGAGGAGAGATTTGCATCATTTTGATCAATTTAGGGAAAAAGCCGTTTGTCATTGAGCCAAAAATGCGCATTGCGCAGCTTGTTTTGGCCCCTGTTGTGCAAGCGGAATTTGTAAAACAAGATCTTTTGGCTGTGACAAGCCGAGGCGAGGGGCGATTTGGCCATACTGGCACGAAGTAATCCTCTAGCTTCTTTTTTTAGACCACTTAAAAAAAAGGGCATCATGAGAATCAACGACTATCTCGATTCGTCGCTCATCTCTTTTCTCGCAGAAGACACGCGGGATGGAGCGATCGATGCTCTCATCTCTATTTTGGATGATAAGGGTCAGCTTGCGGATAAACAAATGTTTCGCGATGCGATTTTTTACCGCGAAGGGCTTGTCTCTACAGGGATTGGGATGGGGATTGCCATTCCTCATGCAAAAATGAAAAACATCAGTAAGTTTTTTATCGCAATTGGGATCCAGCAAAATAAAGGGATCGAGTGGAACGCCCTGGATAAAGCGCCTGTTCGTATTGTTTTTATGATCGGGGGTCCGGATGATAAACAAACCGAGTATCTCAAAATTTTGTCTATGCTCACTTCCGCGATTAGAGATGTGGAGTTACGAAAAAAACTTCTCAAAGCGACATCTACGCAAGAAGTTTTCGAGCTTTTCTCAAATTCTATCTGATATCTTCATATGAGATTCTGTAATAAAGATTTTTTCAGACAAATGGTATGACATTTATTTTACTCTTTGATAAGGTGAGGAAAAAATAATCATCGGTAGGCTATGGATTTGAAATTGAAAGATGTTGCAGAGCTGCTCAATGTTTCTGAGACAACAGTACGTCGTTGGATTTCAGATGGGCGAATCCCTTACTATCGTTTGAATAATCAATTTAGATTTAGCCGAAACGAGATTGAAAGTTGGGTCTTGAGCTGTAAGCAGGGGGGAGAGTTTTCTCCTTTCGCAGACGATGCAGAGCCCAAACAAGAATCTTTAGGAACGCAGCAATTTGGCCTCTATCGAGCCATTCACAAGGGCGGAGTCTATAAAGATATCCCGGGATCGACAAAAGAAGAGGTAATTCGCAATGCAGTTGAGCTCATCGCTTCCGATATTAGCCTTGATGCTGAAGTGATTACAGAGCTTTTACTGGATCGGGAAAAATTAATGCCTACATCCCTTTCTAATGGGGTGGCAGTTCCTCATACGCGCGATTTTCTTTTGCAAGAGTCTTTCGATGTGGTGGCTGTTGTTTTCCCTAAAAAACCGATTGAATACGGATCTTTAGATGGCAAGCCGGTGGATGTTCTTTTCTTTCTTTTTGCCTGCGATGATAAGCGACATCTGCATCTTTTGGCAAAACTTGCTCACTTGAGTAGTAAATCTGCAAATTTGTCGTACTTAAGAACGCACCCGACAAAAGAGAAGCTGCTTGAGTATGTGAAAGCGTGGGAAAGCAACTTAACAAGCACCCAACGCGCTCTTGTCGGTGTTTAGAGTTTATTTAAGAAACTAGAGAGCCTCGCTCTTGCGTGGAATCCAAGTATAAGTACCCGATCTTGTAGGCTGACGGTAGAGACTCGATTCTTTTGCGCCTCAGGGACCGTGTCGACCCGTCGCTCGTTTTGAAGGGTCTGTCCCACGGTAGCCGCATCGTCTTCTGAGATTGTAATGCTGTCTTCTTCATCATCTGAATCGGAATAGGTGGGTACTGGTGTGACTTTCTCTGTTGTGTTAGCAATGAGTGTTCGTGCGATTTGGCAGGTTTTTAGGGCAGCGCTTTTTTTCTCTTCCAAGACCGTTATTTGAGCCTCTAGTGTTTTTATTTCGGATGTATATTTTCGAAACTGTTTGATATCTGCGAGGGCTGGGTGCTTTATTACAGCGCTGTTTCTTCGTATTGTATCAAGTTCAGATGGTGAAAATTTCTTTAGTGATTCCCATATTGGGGTGCAGGCTTTGTCAATCTTTTCCAGGCAAGATATGCATTTTGCGATTTCATTGTCTGTTCGCGTGAGAGATTCTTGCGCTTGAGATAAAGAAAGGTTTTTTGTTTCTGTTATTGCGGTCATTTTAAATCCTGCTATTAATTATATAATTAATTATACCACAATTATAATTATTTTTTAACTATAATTATACAAGGTGTGCAGGCTTTTGTTTAACATGTTTGTAATTAATGACTTGTGTTCGGTTTTTCTATCATTTCGAAGGGACTGTCCGGTCTTTCTACAATTTCGAACTGGTTAGCCAGATCCTCGGATATTTTGTTATTTTGATCTATTTTTTTGCTTATCCTGTCTTTTTCATTTTCAAGGAATTCTATTGATTGAACGGTTTTTTTGATTGTTGTATCGATCCCTATTATTCTATTTACCCAGAGAGCCACAGCTTCATTTTCCGGATTGACTGTGCGAAGTTTGCTCTCTTCTTCTAGAAGTCCAAGAAGCGTGTTTCGATCCGCTGTTGTACTGATTCTTCTAGCTATCTGTGTACGGGGATTGTCATATAAGGCTGTTTTATAATTTGCTTGAAATTCCTTCTCAGCGTTGATTCTTTCTTCAGTCAGCGCTCGTTCTTCATTTTTAAGTTTTTCGCCGAGATCCTGGAGACTCTTGAGTTTTTCTTTCAGAAATGCATGAGATGTGTTTGTGATCGATGCCATTTTTGGATCTCTAATAGAGAGAAATAACTGAGGATAATGTATTTTTTTTAAATTGTATATTTTGTTTTTTAGCTCATCAGGTGAGGATCGTCTGTGAGAGGATCTTTTGGATCTTGGGGAAGGTCGGTGGTTACAAAATACTCGAGCCGTTGATACTTGTACTAAATACAATTACGAGCGGTATATTCCTTTTAGAAATTTTGTTGTTAGTGAAATGATGGAGTCCTTTACATTTTGTGGTAATTGATTCACGTCATAAAAATTCCAAACTTTGATGGTAGTGGGATAGTTGGATGTAGAAACAATTTTATCGCCTTTAGGACTAAAGGTAGCGGATAGGACCTGGGTTGCATGTCCTTCTAGAGTGTGAATCAGGGCTCCTGTAGCAGTATTCCAAATTTTGATGGTGTGATCTCTGGATGCAGAAACGATTATAGCGCCGTTAGGACTAAAAGCGATGGAGTTGACCCAGTCTGTATGTCCCTTTAGAGTGTGGATCAGGGCTCCTGTAGCAGAGTCCCAAATTTTGATGATGTGATCTCTAGATGCAGAAGCGATGATAGCGCCGTTAGGACTAAAGGCGATGGAGTTGACCTGGCTTGTATGTCCCTCTAGAGTGTGAATTAGATCTCCTGTAGCCGCATTCCAGATTTTGATGGGGGGATCTCTGGATGTAGAAGCGACTATAGCTCCGTCAGGACTAAAAGTGACGAACTTGGCTTCGTTTACATGTCCCTTTAGAGTGTGAATCAGGGCTCCTGTAGCAGCGTTCCATATTTTAACGGTGTGATCATCGGATGCAGAAGCGATGATAGCGCCGTCAGGACTAAAGGTGACAGACTGCACCGAGCCTGTATGTCCGCGTAGAGTGTAAATCAACGCTCCTGTAACAGAGTCCCAAATTTTGACGGTGCGATCATGGGATGCAGAAACGATCATAGCGCTGTTAGGACTAAAGGCAATGGAGGAGATAAAGTCTCTATGTTCCTCTGAACCGTGAGTCAGAGTTTTTGTATCAGAGTTCCAGATTTTGATGATGCCATAGAAGGCGCCATTTAATGCAGAAGCGATTAAAGCGCCATTAGGACTAAAGATGGCGGATTTGACAAAGCTTCGCCCATCTAGAGTGTAGATCAGCTCTTCTGTAGCAGAGTTCCAAATTTTGACGGTGCCATCACTGGATGCAGAAGCGATGATAGCGTCGTTAGGACTAAAGGCGATGGAGTTGACCTCGCGTGTATGTCCCTTTAGAGTGTATGTGCGTATGCTTATATGCTGTATGCGCATTAGATCGTACATAAGGTTGATTTCTTGTTCCTTTGTTCGGAGCCCTATTCTTTCCAGTTGGCTGATTCCTCTATTAAAGATGGCTTGATAAAGGTGATAAAGCGGATCGTTTTTAATGTTTTTGTATCTAGGAATGGCAGGGAGCTCTCCGGGAACAAGGAATTCGGAAATGCGATTTAGAACTTCGAAGGGGAGTTTCTGGTAAGGTGGGTGTGTGCTTGGTGAAATGCTCATTTTATCAATTTTTGTACGATGGAGTGATGCAGATTCATTAGCTCAACTTTGTACAATTTTGTGATTTTCTCGCCGACGCTCGTCAGTCATAAAATTGCATAAACAAAAAAAAAGCGCTATGGACTCTCTATCACGTAATATTTTATCGGTTTTACTCTTTTTCTTGGGACTATTTTTTAAATTGTGATTTATACCAAACGCAACAAATAAATTCATATTTAAGCCGCGTGAAAGCTGTCGATAAATCGAAGATCGTAAGTGGCATAGTATGAAGTCATACAATGCCACTTACGATCTTCGATTTTCGACGCTTTGACGCGCTTAAATATGAATTTATTTGCTGCGATTGGTATTAGCTCATCAGGTGGGGGTCGTCGGTGAGGGTAGGGAGGAGATCTGCGATATTGGGGTTCCAATTGATGCCCCGGGTGTAGACAAGGTGGGAGGCCAAATAGCAAGCGATGATCGCTTTTTTGTGGATTTCCGGCATGGCCAGGATGTTTTTTCGATACTTGTCCCGAAGGAGGGGCGGGCAGTAGAGGAAAAGCGCTTTGATGAGAGGATCTTTTGGATTTTGAGGAAGGTCGATTGTTATAAAATAATCGAGGAGTTGATACTTGTAGAGATTGATCTTCTCTGAGATTTTATCCGAGATCTCTGTCAGAGGAAGGCCTGTTTCTTTATGTGTGTCGAGAAGGAGCCTTGCTTCATTGAGAGAGGCTTTCCCGATGATCGCAAGCACCTCTTCGACGTATTGTTTCTTCTCTTTCATAAACTCTTCTTCGCTCATGCAAAGACCTGCGAGCACTTCAAAAGAAGAGCAGATAACGCCCCCCTTATTACATGAGCTGTCTTTGAGATCGAGAAGCCCATGTTTTTCAAGCGCATGTCTCGCGCCCGGTGTGAGGTAGAGATTGGCCCCTTCAACGATCGCTTGTGAGGAAGGCTTTCCTTCTTCATCGAGATAGGTTTGGTAATTGCTTTCATTGAGCGTGCGCGGTCTTCCGCCGCCCGGCACAAAAACGTTTGTTTTCACTTGGTGCACATTGCTCCGATAGAGGAGGTTCATCTCGTGGCCCGAGAGCCACTCTTCGACAAGCTGTCCGTCTTTTTTTCGGATGAGGAGCGTTTGTTGCGCAAAAGTACTCGATTCCCTTTTTGTTCGAAGGTCAAGTAAAAATCCCCCTTCAGAGAGGAGTTTTGTTTTATAGCTGCGGATAGGGAGGCTTTTATGAAAGAGATTTGCCATTTCCTCGAGATTTAGTCCTTGAGGGTCATAGATTGTCCCCGATACGTCTGTCAGCGCAAGAAGTTTCGCGGTCTTTGGGTAGTATTTATAAAGGTTTAAAATTTCGTTTCCGGCCACATCGCCATCGGGGCCACCCGAGATTTTAATCGTAAAGGCATCTTTTTCCGGGTTGATGCCGAGAAAGAGGAGCGTTTGGTGCAGGTAGACGTTGAGACCAAAAGAGGTCACCCCATATTCTTTATGATTAATGCCCGCATTTGGTTTGCTCGACATGAACGATCTTCCGGGTTTGTACTTACTTGCAACGGAAAAATTTGCAATCCAGACAATCATTTCGTTCAGCATGTTTTCATCAGGGCCCAGATAGATGTATTCCGGTTTTTCGTAAGTGTCGACAACGGATTTTGCAAGAAGTTTGCCTTCATCATCGCAATTGATGAGCGTCATAAAACTTTCAATAAACGATCTTTGCGAGGCAAAAAGAAATGTGAGTTTATGATCTTTTAAAAACGTTTTGCACTTTTCTTCTAATATAATGGGTGAGGTGCCCGCCTCTTCGATCTCTGTTTTATAGATTTCAAGTTCTTTGGCAAATACGTCAAAAGGTTTGAGGAGAATCGCTGTTTTAGCGCCCCCTTCAGGGATGTCTTTGTTCTTTTTTTGCTGCGTATAGGCTAAGTTATACGCTTCAGAAAAAATATTGTTTCTCTCGTGGAAATATTGTTCCCATTTTTCGGGAGTGACCGTTCTCACGCCGCCGCGGGCGAGGTCTTTAAATCGGATGTTGAACCCTAAAAAATGCATTCCGCGAATGAAAAAAATACCAAAGGGGAGTTCAGGGAATTTTTCTTTTCGATCAAAGGGGACATCATCGAGATATTTTGGGTCGAGGCGAAACGCAAAGGCGCTTTTGTTGTGGCGATAGAAATTGGTTTTAAGTGTGTATTTGATGAAATGGAGCGTTTGTCTAAGAATGTTTTTTCGCTTTGCGTCGTTGATTGCGTGTCCCGTATCCAGCCCTTCGATCAGTCGAGAAATCTCTTCCTCTTTTTGGGCATAGATTTTGGGGGAGTGTTTGTCCGGATGAAATTTCGCTTCAAAGGCTTTGCAAAGATGGATGGTCAGTTCCGGGTGCCTGCAAAGGCCTTCGACAATGGCGTCAAAGGTATAGATGTTTGGATCTGCGTAAACAAGGGTTTGGTGGGTGAAGCTCACAAAATTGCGCACCATGTGCCCCTCATTGCCGGAAATCAGGCCGGGGAGGACAAAGGTGGAGGCAATTGCGTCATCGGCTTCGAAGAACTTGAGCAAGCAAATTTCTTGGAGTAAATCGTCGATATCGGTTTCTTCCCACGCGGCGTTGCCTTTAAGCCCATGAAGACCGACAGACAAGATCAGAATATTATCCGCTTTGTAGGGATTGATGTATGTGCAGGTCACTCTTTTAAGGGCAAGTTCGTGGGCGCTTATGATTTGCGCGAGTCGATAGAGAAACCCCGATTTTGGCACATTGCGCCAAGCTAAAATAATTTGAACTGATGGGGCTTTTGTTTTTTCCCAGTCTTCATTTCTGCGCACTTCATACTGGCATTGATCGCGCTCTTTCGCTCGGAAAAACATCTCGATTGCAATTTTTAGCCTTTCGCTTGTCATCGAGCGAAGAAATCGAGGGTTGAGGCCTTGGAGCATTGTCTCAAATTCGTCTGCAGGTAAGGTGGGATTGTACTCGCGGGCAAGAGAAAAGAGGCCTGTCTTTTGCTCAGGTGTTAATTTTTCGTGAGAATGGACTTCGCCTAAATGGAGGATCGCGATACGTAAATGTCCTGTTTTTTCACCAGGTGGAGGGACATTGGATATAAAGGTCCGGTAATAACGGATGGCTTGGTTTGAAAATCGTTTGAGGATTTTTAGATCTGCGTCCGGCGCGTCGACGCATAAAATGAGCGCCATATTCTCCACTTGGATTTGGGAAAGTTTGTTTTGCAGCTTAAAGCTCAGGAGATTGCGCGCGATCAAGATGCGCATTTTTGTGTCGATTTCTTCGTGAAATCGAGGCGGCATATGCTCTTCCAGCCAACGAAATGCGTTTTCAAACGCCTCGGATTCAGAAGCGAGAGCCTGCCGGAGTTCTTGAGGAGATAAGGGGGTATACGCCATAAGTGCACCAAACTCTCCTGATAGCGAATCGATTTGTTATCTTCAACCTCAATTTTTTCTTGTAAAGAGTTTTCTTGGCTTGTAAAATCGTTGCATGACATTCGCTATTTCTCTACCACAGAATCCTATCGGATATACGGCTCTACCAGCAGAGCCAAAAGGGAATCGTAGTACTACTTCTAAGACGCATAGCTTTGCGATTAAAAGAATATTCGATATTACATTTAGTCTTGTTGTTTTAACGGCTCTATCGCCGGTGTATCTCACCATTGCTTTGGTGGTTTTTGTTTCAGATCCTCATTCTCCTGTTATTTTTGCCCATAAGCGAATGGGTCTCCATGGGAAGCCTTTCAACTGTTATAAGTTTCGTACGATGCATCCCAATGCAGGCGCCCTGCTTGAGGCTGTATTGCAAGAAAATCCCAATCTTGCAGATGAATGGAAGAAATATAGCAAATTAAAAACAGACCCTCGGGTCACCTGGATCGGTAGATTTCTTCGAAAATCGTCCGCTGATGAGTTGCCCCAATTTGTGAATGTTGTTTTAGGAGATATGAGTGTTGTCGGGCCCCGCCCGGCGACGAAACAGGAACTAGAGGCTCATTGCCCAACGAAGAAAAGAAGAAAAAAACTGCTGTCCGTACTTCCGGGGATCACAGGCCTCTCCCAAATCACAGCAAGGGGAGCTCCTCTTGAAAAGAGGATATCAAGAGATCTGGAATACGTTAAACATAGGTCGTTTGCGGGAGATTGTTTGATCGTCGCTCAGACAGTTCCTGTTGTTCTAAGCAGGAAAGGGGCCTGCTGATTTATCGCAAGAGGTCCTTGAGATATTGAGCATTTTCACAATAAATCGCCTTACGTACATAGGGGACATGATAACGTCGAAACGGCTAAGGATAACGCCACGAAGCGTGGCTAAGGATATACATGTTGGGGAAGCCCCAAACCCCATTAAAATCAGCACCCTTCTAATTCGCGTTTGAGGATTCCCTAACATGCTTATCCTTAGTCGTTTCGGCGTTATCATGTTCCTTTGTTTAGTAGAAAGGCTTATGAGGAAGGGGTAGCTTTCAAACAGCCCATAAGAGACCCTGTGTGTCCAAGGTGAGAAAATAACTCTAATACTTTGCCTATTCTTTGAGAACTAGATCTGTTTTTCATGTTGTATCTCATTGATTCTAAATTATATACGCCTGTTAAACTATTGAAATTTTTTGTTTGATTTGCTTCTGATTTTGTGTTATAATTAATTATATAATAAATAATAGGAGTTAATTATGTTTCG
>CAZQNB010000023.1:14986-22798 GCA_964594545.1 uncultured bacterium
TGATTTTGTGTTATAATTAATTATATAATAAATAATAGGAGTTAATTATGTTTCGTGTTGATAGGGTGAACTTGGTTGTAGGTGTTAATAATGTTAAAAAGGTTTTAGGGGAAAGAGAGCTTTATTCTTTAACGCGTCCTAGTAAGGAAAAGATTTGGGCGATTTGGGATGTTTTCAAGGCTGCAGTAGGCTGTGGGAAAACAGGTGCGGTGAGGAAAGCGTCTTTTGGGTCTAGGTCGATTACTTTGTTAGAGACAAAGTTAAACAGAGGATCTGTGATTGATTTTATCAACTCTGTTATTGACCACAATTCGACCAAATTTTCATTGGAAACAAAATTACTGGATAAGGGGAACTTCTTGTTTGGAGGAGCTTCTGATGAGGAAGTTGAGGCCCGATTTAAGCAGGTTTGTGAAAAACTTGATAAAAAAGAAATTTCCCTCGAAGACTTACACGTCGAAAAAAGCGATCTTTCCAAAGTAAATGGGGGGAAAATGTATGGTACGGCTTCTGGTCCTTAACGACGAAGAAGTCTTAAACTATTGAGGCCCACGAGCACAGTGCCTCCCTCATGCAAGATCACGGCAGCCCAGAGGGGGACAAGACCGAGTAATGCCGGGATGGTGGCAAAACAGATCACGCTGAGTGCGAGAAAGAGGTTTTGTTTCACGACCCGTCTGGTTTGATGCGCTTTGGAAAAAAGCCAGGGCAAGAGGTGGATATCGTCATTGAGAAGAACCACATCCGACGCGTCGATTGCTGTGGCGCTCCCTACTTTTCCCATCGATATGCCCACATTGGCTCTCGCAAGAGCCGGAGCGTCGTTAATCCCGTCGCCCACCATCGCAAGATTGCCGAGCTTTGCAAGTTCTCCTACTTTTTCTAATTTGTCTTCAGGTCGTAGATTCGAAAAGACTTCATGAATCCCCATTTTTTCAGAGACAGAGGCCGCGTTTTCTGTGGAGTCGCCGGTAAGCATCACGAGGCGAAGCTTATTCACCTCTCTCATTTTGTGTAAAATTTGTGGCATCTCAGGTCTGATTTGATCAGAAAATTGAAAGAGAAAAATATCTTCGTTGATGAGAAGTGCTGCGCTAATTTGGTTGTTTTCTTTTGTTACAGATGCCCAATGGAGAAATTCTTTTTGGTTTTCTAAGGAGAGTTTCGAAGCGATGTATTCGATCTGACCAATTGCAACAGCTTTGTCTTCAAACATTCCAATAATTCCGGATCCCGGAATTGTTTTGAGGGCGGTAATATGTGCAGGGAAAATTTGTTTTTCCCTGGCTAATTTGGCAATTGCTGTCGATATCGGGTGAACCACATGTTGTTCAAGGCCGTATGCAATGGAAAGCGCTGTATCTTTTGAAGATCCGTTGAAGGATTTGATATCTACGCAGATGAGCTCTCCTGTCGTCAGCGTTCCTGTTTTATCAAAGGCGATAATCGAACAATGCGATAGAGCGTCTAATGTGATTCCTCCTTTGAGCAAAATCCCTTTTTTCGCAGATGAGCTGATCGCGCTAAGGTAAGCAGTCGGCGCCCCGATGATGAGCGCGCAGGGAGAGGCGGCAATGAGAAAGGCAAGAGCGCGATAGATCCCCCCTTCGATCCCAAAGTAGGGGATGTGTAAAATGTGAGGGAGGATGAGCGCAAAAATAAAGGTCAGGATGATGATGCCGGATGCGTAATGTTGTCCAAACCGGTCGAGAAAATCTTGGAGCTTTGGTTTTGCCTCTTGCGCTGCGGTAATGAGCTGGATGATTTTTGCAAGTGTCGAATCCCTGCTTATGCGAGACACCTCGATATAGAGGACAGATTCTAAATTGCGAGCGCCGGCAGGTACTGTATCCCCGACGGTTTTAGGAATCGGAAGGCTCTCTCCCGTGAGGTGGACGAGATTGAGAGAGGAAGCTCCTTTGATGATTTTGCCATCTAAAGGAATGATCTCTCCATTTTTCACAATCACAACATCTTTAATTTGGATCTCGCGGACCGATTTTTCATAGATGTTGCCATCGATGTCGATGAGGGAGGCAAACTTAGGGGCGAGCACATTGAGATTGTGGAGCGCGCTTCGCGTCTTTTTTGAAACAGCATCTTCCATGGCGTGGGAGAGGCTAAACAATACGAGAAGAAGGGCTCCTTCAAGCGCGCTTCCCATAAGTATCGCGACAAAGGCTGCCAGCGTCATTAAGATATCGATGTTGATCTCAAAATTTTGTAAATCGTGGATCGCTGAGATAATGGCCGGGATTCCGACGAGAAAATAAACGAGGGAGAGGAAGAGATGAGAGGCTGAAAGGTTGAGGAAGGAAACACAAAAGGCGATCAATAATAGGGAGGCGGCGCATATTGCGCTGCGTAATGAAAGATTTTTTCCCCAAGGACGCGACTTTGGACTCAAAAAAGGGCTGATGCTCTCTTCGAGGCCGGATGCGAAAAATTCATCAAATACGTAAGGAGTTTTCATAAGACTCGAGCGGCGAAGTAGACAAGGGCTGCTGCGAGCGCGGCGATGCTTAAGTTCCAAATAATCGATGGAATGGGTTTGTTTTTCTCAAGCTGCGCGGAGGTTCCGGCAGATAAAGAAATAATAACGCCTGCGCAAACAACCGTTCCCCAAGAGGGAAGGAAGAACAGACCAAACGACATAATCACGGCAGCGCCGACAACGCCAACAAACGCTCCGGCTGCTTGTTTTAGGGGATGTTCATATGATTCTAGGTTAAGACCGAGCTCTTCTTCTAACATCACTTGGAGAAGGCGATTGTCATCTGCCATGAGAACATCGATGACCTCGTCTAAAAGCTTTCCGGAAAATCCTTTTGCTGCGTAAAGAGCTTTAATTTCCTCTTTTTCCTGTGGACGGTGATGTTCAATTTCCCATCTCTCTTCTTCAATCAGGCGATGGAGTCTTTCGAGTCTATTGTAGCCTAAAATAGCGCTTCTTCCCACTTTCCAGGCAAGATATCCAATCACAAAAATAAGAGAGAACCAGTGCATTTTTGCGGAGGAAAATCCAAACTCGTGAAAGAGCGTCCATAAAATGAGAAGCGTGATGGCCGTTTCCTTAGCTGCGTCTGCGGCTGCGCTATAGTGCCCGGGCAGTTCAGTCCCGTGGATTTCAGAAGAGGCCGTAAACCCTTTGATCCTGGCATCGATTACGTGTTGGAGCGCATCGAGGCCTTTAAAGTGGCGATGCTCGCTCATAGCCCCCCTTCCATCAAAGCTTTTTCAAAGAGGGTGCAAAGATCCATTTCGTCTTGAAGGGAAATCGTTTCTCGAATGGAGTGCATAGCCCAGGCGGAAATGCCCAGATCAACGGTAGCAATCCCTGTCATGGCAGCCATCATCGATCCCACCGTACTGCCGGACGGGATGTCTGATCTCGACGCAAAGGGCTGGACCTGAATTTTGTGTTTTTCAGCAAGAAGCAAAATGGCTGCGGCCCCTTTTTGCTCCGTTGCATATTTTTGATTGGCGTTGAATTTTAGGACAATGCCTCTTCCTAAAAACGGGGCGTTTTGTGGGTCGTATTTCTCTGCAAAATTGGGGTGATATCCGTGAGAGAGATCTGAAGAGAGACAAAGCGATCTCGCTTTCATTCGGTACAGCTCTTCTCTCTCCATGCCGCTTGCAATACGGATTCTTTCAAGAAGATCTGTAGCGAAGATGGAGTCCGCTCCTCGAGAACTGATCGATCCAATTTCTTCGTGATCCCAGAAAAAAGCAAGGGACAGGCTGTTTTTGGACGGTTTTGCATGGCAAATAGCGTGGATGGCCGCGAAAGCAGACGTGAGATTGTCTAGGCGATACGCCGCAACCATTTCTTGATGAAAGCCGATGAGAGAGGGCTCTTCGAGGGGTGTTAAGAAAAGATCGAAACTGATGAGTTTTTTGTATTCTGTGTGTTTCTTGATTGTATTGAGAAGATCGTCTTCAGCGCCATTTAAAGAGAAGTACGCTTTGAGGTGATCTTGTTTATGGACGAGAATCCCTTTTTCTCCAATGGAGCGGTCGAGGTGGATGGCGAGGCTCGGGATAATCACAGGGTGCTCGGAGAGGAGAATTGTTTTGGATTCGATCTCGTTTTTTTTATTTAAGAAGGTGATTTTGCCGGCAATGGCAAGATCTCGGTCAAGCCAGGTATGGAGAAGCGGCGCCCCGTAGACTTCCGTTGTAAGCTGCCCGATTTTTTGATTTAAAAGGACAGATTTTGGCTTTAATTTAAGGCACGGACTATCGATATGCGTGGCTAAGAGGATAGAGGAGGTGATGTTTTTTTTTGGCATTCGAAAGGCGGCGACAAGAGAGCCCCCGCGCTCTACAAAATAGCCGTGTCCCGGCCGCAGCTCCCACTTGTCTTCCTCGTGAAGAGGAGAAAAACCGCTTTGCTTCAATCGATGAATAATCTCCTCTGCCGCATGAAATACGGTGGGAGACTTTTTTAGAAAGTTTAGAAAGTCGAGGGAGGCCTGAGACATAAAATTACCCTTTGGGTTTTAATATCGCTACTTCCTCTTCTAAATACTTCTGAAGGACTTTTGGCACAAGGATAGATCCATCGGCTTGCTGGTTATTTTCTAAAAGGGCGACCATCAGCCGTGAAGTGGCAAGTCCGGATCCATTCAGCGTGTGGACATATTGGGGTTTGTCGGTTTTATTGCGGTAGCGGATATTGGCTCTTCTCGCTTGAAAATCTGTGCAATTAGAAACAGAAGAGACTTCGTAGTACCTGTTTTGGCCCGGGAGCCACACTTCGATGTCGATTGTTTTGGATGACGCAAAGGACATGTCTCCCGTTGTGAGGAGCATGTTTCTGTAATGGAGGTTTAGTCCTTGAAGAACTTCCTCTGCGCTGGATAGCATTTTTTCATAGGTCTTCTCGCTCTCTTCCGGTTTGGCAAAAGCAAAAAGCTCCACTTTGTTGAACTGATGCGTGCGAATCAGCCCTCTTTCTTGGCTGCCGGCTGCTCCCGCTTCTCTACGGAAACAGGGGCTGTAGGCGGTGTAAAGGAGGGGGAGCTCTTCCTCACCGAGTATTTCATCTGCATGGAGGCCGATTAGGGCCGTTTCCGATGTGGGAATGAGGTAGAGATGATAGTCTTTATCGTTGATTTTAAAAATTTGGTTTTCAAATTTCGGCAGTTGTCCGGATCCGTACATTGTTTCGGGCCTAACGAGGAGCGGGGGCATGATTTGGATAAAACCGTTTTTCTTGTGGGTGTCGAGCATGTAGTTGAGAAGAGCCCATTCAAGACGCGCCCCCATCCCTTTGTAGAGAGGCCATCCGGATCCGGAGATCTTGGCAGCTCTTGCGAAATCGAAAAATCCAAGTTTTTCATTGAGCTCTACGTGGTTTTTAAACGGGAAGGAGAATGTAGGTTTTGTTCCCACTTCTTTTACGCATACGTTGTCTTTCGGGCTTGGGCTAACAGGGATGTCGTCAAAGGGAATATTCGGAAGGACCGCAAGCATGTGGTGGAGTTTGGATTCGATATCGGGCATTTGCGCATCAATAGAGGCGATTTTTTCATTGAGCTCAGCAAGCTCGCCTGAGAAGGTAGACGCATCTTCCCCTTTTTGTTTTTTGAGGCCGATTTCTTTGGAGATGTGGTTTTTTTTGGATTTGAGCTCTTCAACGGATGTTTTTAAATGCCGCACCTTTTCGTCGAGGACAAGGATCTCTTTGATGTCTATGTCGGGGTTTTTTGTTTGTAGTTTTTTTTCAAATATTTCCGGGTTTTTGCGCATTTCTTTGAGATCAAGCATACATTACCAATGGTTGTGACCTTCCAGTATACCGAATCGGGGATCAAAAGGGTAGAATATTTTGAGTGTTGCAATGGAGGTTTCGTTTTGGTAGACTGTTCTTTTACCCAACTTTCAGGATCTTGATGAAATCTTCCTATCCCACCTCTAAAAGTCCTTTGATTCTTCGCTATCATCGACTCATGGACGCCTTTGCCAAATCAGACGATGAAAGGGATTTTTACCTTGACCGCGTGGAAGGTTTTCTTATGTACGTCGATCTCGATAAGGGGATCGAAGAATTAGAGGCTTTAGATAAAGAGATTCAGCAGAGCCAGGAGCGGTACGCTTTGGTTCCAAAAATGACTTTTTATGAAATCAAAAAATTCATGGAAGGGTTTGTTCATGAAAAAGTGTATGATATCGATACGAAAGAAAAAATGCTCGATATCATCTCTGCCAAAGAGCCGAGAGAGCACTTTCTCGAATTCATTTACGATCATTTAAGCGAACTTGAAAAATGGCAGCAATATTATCAGGAACGGTCCCGAATTCGCATTATTGAATGGCTCAGACAACTCAATATTCAGTTTGTTTTTGAAGAGGATATGGATATTAACAAGGGAATTCTTGAAAAAGTGAAAAGATCTTTGTTTGAGACGAAGGTTCCCAAAGATATTGCAGGCGCTAGAGATGCGATTCTTGCGAAGTCGAAAACATATTATTCAAACGAAGCTTTGAATCCCCGACCCAAGAGAGGAAGACCTCCAAAACAAGTGGTCAAAGTCGAGCAAGAGCCGCAAGTTACGGTCGATATCTATACTCAAGTGCCGTCCGTTTGCCGTCAGTTTCTTTATATTCCGGATATCGCGTCTGCGTCTTCCGTTACGTTTTCTGCGAAGTTTGAGACAGAAGAACACCTCCTCTCTTCTCTTCGAGGAAGCCCGCGTCACTATGTGGATGAAAGGCTTGCTGCATTGTCCGAACGGTTGGAATCTCTCCGCAATCTTTCAACAAAATTGGCCGGAACGGAAAGCACCTTTGGTGTTGAAAGTGTAAAAAAACCTTTTCAGCCGTATCTCAAGTCCCATTTGAGAGAAGTCAAAGCGGAGCATCTCGCTGAAGGCCAGGCGCCGAAAGTGGAGTCTGCGATTGAAGATGTTCTTCCGAAAAAGAGGGGACGTCCGCGCAAAGAAGAGAAGCCTGAGGAGTTTGTGGCCCAGCGTCGCCGCAGGTTTGCGATCAAGAAAGTGTCCCAGATCAAATCGTCAAAGAAAAAGCGGTAAATTCGGCTTTGTTAATCTGCGCGATGTTGTGAGATTGGCTCTGTCCATTTTTTTGCTCAAAAAATGGACAGAGTCGAGATTAACCTTTACGGCGAAGGGCAGTAAGTGCAGCGCTTGTTATTGTTCCTGTAATAGAGCCGTTGAAACCGCCAACAAGAATACCCGTAAGAGTTCCTGCTGCTACGTTTGCTAGGGATGCAGAGATCAGAAATTTGTGTGGCTCGTTTCCTCCCATGGATCTATTGTCCGGTGTAGAAATTTTTACGAAGCGATAGAGGAGAGAAGACGTAAGGATTGATGCCAAGCATCCTGCGTATCCTCCGTTTACGGCACCTTTCCTGATTCCTAGTTTCATGCAGTGGCCTATGATATTTTGCGGAATCGGATTTGTCGAATACAAGGCTTGATAGGGATAATATACGCCACTGATTATTCCTGCCAATTGACCTGCTGAATTTCCAATAGATAATCCGCAAAATATTCCTGCTACAGCCCCGGCCTGTAAGGCTTCTTCTTCGCTCTTCCCTGGGGATGGAAAGGTATAAGTTGTTTGCAGGTATTGTCTTAAGTATCCAGAATTTATTCCCATAAAATCCTTTATTTAAAAATTGAGTGTATTTTGCGATGAATTAGCGATTTAATTCAAGTATAATAACTTATTCCTCGGAGGGATCTTCTGCCGGGAGTTCAATTCCCTGGTTCAATTTCAGGGGTTTTGGTATCATCATGCCCGATAATCCATGGAGTTGCAGCAATGGGCATTCATCTAGTT
>CAZQNB010000024.1:0-22569 GCA_964594545.1 uncultured bacterium
TACGATCTTCGATTTTCGACGCTTTGACGCGCTTAAATAGGAAGTTATTTTTTGCCATTGGTATAAGATCTTTGATTCTCCAGAAAAATAAACCCAAAGTTCAGGTTAGAAAATGGTGGTTGCGGATAAATTCGGGCAGAGAGTAAAAATAGTGTTAAGAAAGTTTATATTTGGTGTAAATATATGGCTGTCATTACAAGTGGAAGTCCACGTTTCTCAACACCGCTTACGTTCCTCTCGTTTCCTTCTTCGCCGCCTGAATTTCTGGAATATCAAGGAGTGCATACTCCTTTATCGCAGTCTGTTGCACCGCTTATTTGTGGGTTTTCATCGCTCGAACAAAGTGAGACAATTGAGATGATACCCGTGGGTGAAAAAAGTGTGTCTAGCCCATTGATTGTAAAAATTGAAGGAGTCATCAGGGCGCTGTTTAAACCAAGACAAAGAGAACCGGGCTGCAGGGCTTGGAGCTGTCTTCATGCCGGTGAGATTTATCCTAAGGATCAATGTACTCCGGGCACTGGCGCATTTATGGAGGTTTTGGGAGCGAGATTTCTTCAAGAATGCTTGCGCGATCTCCCGGATGCGGAAAGTTTTGTTATTGTACCCAAGGTCGATTATGTTCAAATCGGGCATCCGAGTATTTCTTTATTTCCCAAGGGGCCATCTGTCAGAGGGACAGGATCTTTGCATGAATTCATTCCCAATGCTAAACGATCATCGCAGCAAGAACTCAATGATCTTCCCCCGATTGCTGTCGAATTTGTTGCCGTCATGCATAGTATTCTTTTAGATGCCGACGCGCATTCGGGGAACTTATTGATCACTGACGAAGGAAAGGTGGTCATCATTGATTTATCCTATATTTTATCTAAAGAGGGGAAAAATGGGGGCGTATTTTGTTGGATACAGTGTAACGCTCTTCAACAAAGGCCGAGCGATAAGATCAAAGAATTTATCCATTCTTTAGATGAGAACCGTTTGGGAACATTATTAGGCGAGCTAAAAGATGAACTGCAGGAAAATCTTTCAAAATTACCGATTTCTCAACAAGAAGGAGAAGAAATTGTCATTGAAGAGGAGCGGATTATCACTCATAAAATTGCACTTTGTTTTCTGAAAAAAGCAATTCTTAATGGATGGACGCTCTCTCAAATTGGACACGCTTTACAGCAAATAAATCCTAGATTCCCGAGCGGTGTTGTCCATGATGTTTTTCAAGAAATCAAACACTTGCCACAAGGGGAAAGGAGCAAGAATATCGAAGAGATTTGTTCTCGAAAAGCGTTGGGACCCCGACCCGCTCTCAAAAAACAAATCGATAATTACAAAGCATAGTCTAAAAATTGGCATTGGAGTAGTCTTCAGATAAGATGAAAATTCTTCTTACTGGGGCAAATGGGTACATCGGAGCTAGATTGTTGCTTCGTCTTTTAGACGATGGGCATACGGTTTTTGCTTTTGTAAGAAGCGCGATCAGACTCGATGTCCCGGATCGGTATAAAGATCAGGTACAAATTATCCAAGGGGATCTCCTCGATCCGCAATCTTTATCCGTCATTCCAAACGATATCGATGCCGCTTATTATCTTGTCCATTCGATGAGCACTTCAGCCACCAAATTTACAGAGATGGAATCTACGTCCGCTCAAAATTTTGCCGTCAGGATGGGGCAGACGAAAGCGCGTCAAATCATCTACTTAAGCGGTCTTGTCAATGATGAAAATCTTTCCCACCATTTGTCCTCTCGAAAACATGTCGAAGAAATCTTACGCGAAGGAAAAGTCCCTGTCACGACGTTGATGGCAGGCATCATCATCGGGTCGGGCAGCGCCTCTTTTGAAATCATTCGGGATCTTGTCGAAAAACTTCCCGTCATGATCGCCCCAAAATGGACCCTCAACAAAGTACAGCCGATTGGGATTCGAGATGTTTTGGACTATTTGGTTTTAGTTTTGGATCACCCCCAATGCATAAATCAACGATTTGAGATCGGCGGGCCGGATGTCTACTCATATAAAGAGCTTTTATTGAAATTTGCAGAAATTCGGGGATTTAAGAGATGGATCATCAATGTTCCCGTTCTGACGCCGCGCCTTTCTTCGTATTGGCTCTATTTCATTACATCAGTCAGCTTTCCTCTGGCGAGATCTTTGGTCGAGAGTTTGAAAAACAACGCGATTTGCAAAGAAAATGCGATCCAAAAAATCTTCCCTAAAACGCTCTTTAATTTTGAAGCCGCAGTCAAGAGGGCTTTTGCGAGTTTAGAAGAAGATGTTGTCCCTTCGAGCTGGAAAAATGCTCTTGGGGATTCTCGTTTAAATCCTGACTTTTCTATTTACCTACAAGTGGCCAAGTTTGGAACGGTTTATGATCGACAGGAGATTCCTTTTTCAAAGCCTGCAAGCGAAGTGCAAAAGACCATCTGGTCTTTGGGGGGCGACACCGGATGGCTCTACTTAAACTGGGCCTGGCATATTCGGGGTTTTTTTGATCGGTTGGTAGGTGGCGTTGGTTTGAGAAGAGGAAGGACTCAGGCGTATGCCTTGAAAGCGGGAGACGCTCTAGATTTTTGGCGCGTTTTAGTTGCAGACACAAAACAGCCAAGGCTCCTTCTGTACGCTGAAATGAAGATCCCGGGAGAGGCTTGGCTTGAATTTAAGATTGAAGGGCAAAAACTGATCCAGACAGCGACCTTTCGACCCAAAGGTCTTTGGGGACGCATTTATTGGTACGCACTTTTTCCTATCCATTATTTTATTTTTAGAGGGATGGCTCGGAAAATCGCCAGGTATTAGGATTGCTTTTTGTGCTTTGCTACGAAGTTAAAGATTTTCTCCTGCAGCCTCTCAAAATAATAGTAGAGCACCGGCGTAAGAAGCAAGGTTAAAAGCTGTGAAATCACAAGGCCTCCAACGATGCAAAGGCCAAGAGAGATACGCGTCTGCGCAATTGCGCCGCCAACGCCAAGCGCAATGGGAACAGCTCCCATCATAGCAGCTACTGTAGTCATAATGATGGGACGAAAGCGGATGAGCGCTGCCTCTGTAATGGCCTCCTCTGCGCTTTTCCCTTCTTTTTCCACTGCGTTGTTGGCAAAATCGACCATAATGATCCCGTTTTTAAGCACAATACCAATGAGGAGAATCAGTCCCACAAACGAGTAGAGGGAAAGTGTCTGACCAAAGACATAGAGAGTCAGAAGGCCCCCAAGTAGGGCAGGCGGTAGGGCGCTCATCACAGTTAACGGATGGATAAAACTTTCATAGAGAATGCCCAGCACGATATAGATGACAAAAAAGGCGATGATGAGTAAGAAATTTAAACTCTCAAAGGATTGTTTAAACACATCCGCAGTCCCAATCACCTGTGCGTAGATTTGCGGAGGTTTGTTGCTGCTGGATAGTTGATCTAATGTTTTTAAACTATCTCCCAGAGGCACGTTAGTTCCGGGATTAAAGGAGATGTTGACTGCTGTAAGACCGTTATAGTGGTTGATCGTTAGAGGCCCTGCGACTTCTACAGGATCTAATATTTCTGCTAGAGGGACAAGATTGTTATCCAAGGACCTAACGTAGAGTTTGGAAAGAACTGTCGGATCTCGGTAGAATTTAGGCAGCGTTTCTAAAAGGACGTCATACACGTTAATATCTGCGTTGATCTGTGAAATTTTGTTATCCGAATAGGCGTATTGGAAAAAATCTTCGATCTGCTGCGCTGTCACGTTGTAATTCGACGCTTTATCCCGATTGATGTGGAATGACCATATGGGTTGCGCAATCCGTAAATCCGAAGAGACCTGGGAAAAATTAGGGTTGATTTTCATTTGCTGGATGAGCTTGGGGGCATATTCATAAAGAGATTTTCGATCGATCCCTGTGAGCGAATATTGGTAGAGCGCCTGCGCTGTTGTTCCAACAGAGAGATTGATCAAGGGGAGCGGAGATAAAAACGTATTAATGCCGCATAAATTGCGTAGCTTATTGGATAGCTCATGGATCACAGGATACATGGGGAGTCTATCTTTAAACGGCTTTAGCTGAAGAAATAAAATCCCTTCATTTGGATTTGTATAAGAGCTAATCGAAATGAGCGATTCAATATTCGGATCTTCGATTGCAATTTTTGTGATTTCTTCGTGATACGTTTGCATCAAATAGGGAGACGTTCCATCTCTTGCAACGGTCCACCCTTGGATAAAACCCACATCATCCGGAGGCAAGAAATCTTTGGGGATCACGGTGTAGAGAATCCCGGAAAATACAATGCTCAAAATGCCAAGACCCACCATGAAGAGCTTGTGCCGCATAGCGAATATAAGGCATGGTTTGTAAGCTCTTTGCATCCAGTTGTTTATGGAGTCTGCAAACCGTTCCATGCGGGTTTTGTCTTTTTCTTCGTAGGGTGTGACGAATTTACTTGCGAGCATCGGGGTCAGCGACAGAGAGACAAATCCGGAAATTAAGACGGCGACAACAATTGTGACGGCAAATTCTCTAAATAACCTTCCGACAACCCCTTCCATGAAGAGCATCGGGATGAAGGCAGCGGTAAGGCAGATGGTCATGCTCAAAATGGTGACGCTGATTTCTTTGGCTGCGATGATGGCGGCGTCAAAGGGTTTTACCCCCATCTGGACGTGGCGGACATTATTTTCGAGGACGACAATGGCGTCATCGACGAGAAAGCCGATGCAAAGGGTGAGCGCCAAAAGGGAAAGGATATCTACGCTAAAGTTTAACATGAGCATGACGGCAAAGGTTCCTGCAATTGAAATGGGCAGGGCAAGAGAGGGGATAATTGTGTTGAGCGCTTTGCCTAGGATAAAGTAAATGATGACGACGACGAGGAGAAAGGCGACCATTAAGGTCATTTTGACGTCATTGACCCCTTCGATGATGGTTTGAGATTGATCGTAGGTTCTGTAGATTTTCAGCGTGCTCGGAAGTTGCGGTTTCATCATTTCGAGCGTTTTATTTACCTGCTGCACAATTTTTACCGTATTTGCGCCGGCAATCTTTTGCACTGCGAGGATGATGCACGTATCGTCAGCTTCATGGCTTACGTAGTGCATGAAATATTTGTCGTCTTGGACGCTATCTAACGCCCTTCCCACGTCCTTGATTTTGACAAGGTTTCCATTTTCATTTTTGATGACAAGTTCGCTATAGCCATCAGCTTTCATGAGCTGCCCGTCGACGTCGATGGTAAAATCATCTCGCTTACCCCATAAAGTCCCAAGCGGCAGGTCGACGTTGCCTTGAGACAGGAGGTTAGCCACTTCATCGATCCCGATGTTTTTTGCAGCGAGTTTTTCAGGATCGACTTGGATCCTTGCCGCATAGGGAGCTCCATAGGTGATGACTTGGGAGACCCCTTCAATCATCGAAAGGCGATCTCCAATGAAGGTGTTCCCGTAGTCATAGAGATCGCCGAGAGTCATGTTGGGATTGACGAGGGCAAAATAGAGAATGGGGGTCGCTGCCGGATTGACCTTTCTATAGGTTGGTTGGTTGGGAAGGTTGTCGGGCAGTTGCGGCTGCGCAGTTGAGATCATCGCCTGGACATCGGTTGAGGCGGAATCGATATTGCGATCGAGCGCAAAGGTGAGAACGATGTTTGTAGAGCCTGTATTGCTCGACGAAATCACCGATTGGATCCCTTGGATCGTCATGAACTGCTGTTCGAGCGGGGTTGCGACAGAATTGGCCATCGTTTCGGGGCTAGCTCCCGGATAGCTTACGCTCACTTCAATGGTGGGCATATCAACGCTTGGTAAATCGCTCACCGGTAAAGCGCGATAGGACATGATGCCGAAAAACAAGATGGCGAGCATCACGAGGACGGTCATAACAGGCCTGCGGATAAAAGGCTCTGAAAGGTTCATGTTTTTTTGCCGCCCGGAATAAATACTTTAGACCCTGAAAAGAGATTCATTTGCCCTTCCATCACGATGTTTTCGCCGGCTTTTACCCCCTCTAGAACAATGACAGCGTCTTCTTGCCTTTGTCCGAGTTTTACGGTTCTCTGTTCGACTGTCATATCGTCTTTAACCACAAAGACAATCGGGTTTGTTTGCGTCATTTGGACGCAGGTAAAGGGGATCACGACCGCATCTTTCATGGTATAAAGGATGAGGCGGTTTCGGATGAATTGTCCGGGCCAAAGCTCCCGATTTGTGTTTTCAAAAATGGCTCGCAATTTAATCATCCCGGTTTTTTGATCCACGGAATTGTCGAGCATATACAGGGACCCTGTAAACATCTCTCCCGCTTTAAAATCTTCGTAAGCTGCGACAACTGTGAGTGTTTTATCGCGATGCGCTTTTTGAATTCTCGGCAGTTGGAATTCCGGAATGGAAAATGTAACGAAAATGGGCGCCATTTGATTGAGTGTGATGAGGGGACTTTGGCAATTAACGCAGATTAAATTTCCGTAATCGATATTCAAAATGCCGGTCATGCCGTCAATCGGAGCGTAGATCCAGCAGTAGTCTAGATTGATGTTTGCGCTGTCTACTTGTCCTTGATTGGAGATTACTTGAGCTGAGAGCGCTGCCATATTTGCTTGCAGAGTCTCGTAGTCGATTTGCGAATAAAACTCGTCTTTCGTGAGGATTTTGTATCGTTTGACTTTTTCTTCAGCCAAGACGAGATTGGCGAGCGTTTCTTCTAACATCCCTTGGGCTTGTTTAAGTTGCGCTTGATAGGGTTTTGGATCGATGGTAAAGAGGAGGTCCCCCTTTTTCACTTCCTTGCCTTGATCGAAAAAGACGCCTGTGAGCTCCCCTTCAATGCGAGAATAGATATCGATGCTTGTGATCGATTGGACATGGCCTAAAGCTTCGATAAAAATCGGAACATCTTCACTCTTCGCTTGGGTGATTTGGACGGGATAAGAAGGAGTTTGGTGTTTTATCTCTTTTTTGTGGCAGCCGCAAAAGAGCAATAGAGACAACATTAATAAGCGGTGCATGGAGCTTCCTCGTTGGGGGTTGCGCAGAGAGATCCTGTGGCGTAGGCGATCGACGCCAAAGAGGTGAACCAATTTTGCTGCGCCTGGGCTTTTTTAGATCTTGCATCGGCCAAAGAACTTTGAGCAGATAACACATCGAGTATTGTTTTGGTTCCCGCTTTGTAGCTCGCTAGTGCGATGTTGAATTCGAGCTCGGCAGCTGCAAGATACTCGTCGGTGTCAGAGAGATTGAGCGCTGCAGTTTTAACTCCCATGTGAGCGGTCGTCACATTTTGGATCATGGTGAGTTCTGTCTGATAGAGGGCGGCTTTAGAAGCGTCTAGGTTGGCCTCCGCATTTCTGACACCGTTTTTAAAGTAAAAGCCATCGAAAATGGGGAAGTTTAAAGAGAGAGAGGCGATCCAATGCATCCCTTGTTCTTGCATGCCTTTTTGAAACCAGTAGTGGCCTGTATCTAATGTCGTGCTTAAAACGGGAAGGACGGCCCTTTTTGCTCTCAAGAGGAGGGCTTCTTTCGAGCGGACATTGGCTTCTGCAGCGAGAAGGTCTTGTCTTTGCGCTTGGGCGATTTTGACGAGATCACCAACGCTTTCCAAAACAGGATCTGCGACAACTTGATCGGGGAGAGGCTGGACTTTGAATTTCACATTGGCAGGAAGGCCGATGTCGACAGCGAGCTGGGCAAAGGCATCTTCAACCGCTTGTTTTTGGGAGGTTAAGTTAATTCTGCTTTGGAGAAATTGTGTTCGCGCGGTGGCCACATCGCCAAGCGCTGCAAGGCCGAGCGAGAATTTTTCGTTTGCCGAATCAAGGGACATTTGGGCGTTTGCGAGATTTGCCTCGTTCGCATGCAAGACGGCGATTTGGTAGACATAGTTGTAGTAATCATCCATGACGGTTTGCAAAATGGTCTGGATTTCTTGGTTGTGGTTGAGGTCTGCGTAATACAGAGCTTCTCTAGCTGCCATGGTCGTGGCAGTTCTTTGGCCGAAATCAAAAAGAACGTAGCTTAAAGAGACGTCAGGGCCTCCCTGCGTTGAATAAAATGTTTGGGTCGCAAGCGAGTTGCTTTGAACAATGCTCCCCAAAGAGGCTGCGCTGCCGGATCCTGTTGAGGTTCCGCTAGATGCCGTAAATGATTGGGTCGTAGGATAGCTCCCTTTTTGCCTGATAAAAGAGTTGCTCGCATTGATTTGAGGGTAAAACGAGCTCATGGATTGGCCGTATTGCGCGGCGGCAGCTCTTGCCTTGGCCCATGTTTGTTTGGTTGATGGGTTGTTTTGCAAAGCGATGTCGATGAGGTCAGATACGTTCATTTCCCCCTGGCCGAATGTAGTCGGAAGTAGCGTCTTGCAATAGCGCGAGGAGACAAGAGAGTTTCCCTTCATCGGGGTCCATGTGGAATAGGGGTTTTCGGGGGCCAGCGAAAGCGGGTCCGCGGCATCTCTTGCGCAGCTGCACAGGAGAGATAGAGATCCTAAAATATAGAGAGAGCGGTGGAGGTAAGTACGCATCTATTAACTGGGTAATAGGGTATTGCTTTATTTTTTTCTAGGAAAGATTTCATAGGAAAAATTCCAAGAGTCTGGTATTTTTGGGTTGGAAAACGACCAAAAATGAATGGATTTTGCCTTGGAAAATAGCCATGTTTAAGAGAATCATAGACTTACATCTCGACCAGTGGAAGGGGGATTCTTACCGAAAACCGCTCTTGCTTCGCGGAGCAAGGCAAGTTGGTAAGACGTACGCAGTAAGGAGGTTAGGACAACAATTCAAATATTTTGTGGAAGTCAATTTTGAGAAGCTTGAGGGGGCCGCTGCTATATTTGAAAAAGACCTGATCCCGGAAAAACTGATTTTGGCGCTTTCGCTCCTTGTCAAGGCCCCGATTGTTCCCGGAGAGACATTGCTTTTCTTTGATGAAGTGCAGGAGGCTCCTCGATCGATTACAGCGCTCCGTTATTTTTATGAAGAGATGCCGCAACTTCATGTGATTGCTGCAGGATCTCTTTTAGAGTTTGCTATTGAAAAAGTGGGAGTTCCTGTCGGGCGTATTTCGATGCTGTATATGTATCCGATGTCTTTTATGGAATATCTCGTTGCCACAGGAGATGTTTTGATCGCCCGAGAAATTTTAGATCATAAACCCGGCATTCCTGTAGAAGAACCGATTCATACGAAAATACTAGATAAAGTGGGCGAATATCTTTCGATTGGAGGGATGCCGGAATCTGTTGCCCGTTTTGTACAAACAAAAGATCCTTCTTCGTCTCTGCACGTTTTGCAACAAATTGCAGCAGCGTACCGTCAAGACTTTGAGAAGTACGCAAGAAAAACGCAAGTGAAGTATTTGGAACAACTATTTCGTCAAATCCCCCATCTCATCAGTAAAGAGTTTTCCTATCGAGAAATTCATGGAGAGTACAGAAAACGGGAACTTGCGCCGGCGTTAGAGCTTTTGGAGAGGGCAAATATTATTCATTGCATCAGACACAGCGCAGGACAAGGCATTCCAATTGGCGCAAATGTCGATTTTGATCTTTTTAAAGTCATTTATCTCGATATTGCCCTTTGTCAAGCGATTTTAGGATCGGATATTTCAATTTGGTTTTTGCGTCCTTTAGAAGGATTTGCGAATCGGGGAGAGATTGCAGAAGCATTTATCGGACAAGAACTTCTTTGCTACGCGTGTCCCGAGAATAAAGCGCAGTTGTATTTTTGGAAAAGACAAGAAAAAAATAGTGCTGCTGAAGTCGATTATCTCTGTCAAAGGGGAGAGCAGATTCTTCCCATTGAGGTCAAAAGCGGGCATGGCTCTACACTGCGCAGCCTTCGTTTATTTTTACAGTCGCATCCGCAATCGCATCTTGGTCTTCGGTTTTCAGGGCTCGATTATTCTATCGTGGAGAATCTTGATTCGCGTCCTCTGTATGCAGCAGTTTCTCTTGCCCACGAAAGCCAACAGCCTGCTTTGCGCGCACTCATTTCTTAGGGGTTGTCCGATAATAAATTTTAGAGCTGTATAGGAGTTAAGTTCTTTTGAAAGTCTTGTTGTGTCTGCAACAAGGCTTATCGGATCGTTTTTTGGAGCGGCCAGAGCGCCTAACTGAATAATACCAAACGCAGCAAATAAATTCATATTTAAGCTGCGTGAAAGCTGTCGATAAATCGAAGATCGTAAGTGGCATTGTATGACTTCATACTATGCCACTTACGATCTTCGATTTTCGACGCTTTGACGCGCTTAAATATGAATTTATTTGCTGCGATTGGTATAAGTGCGCATCTATTAATTGGGTAATAGGGTATTGCTTTATTTTTTGCAATGTGTGAATCTGTGTGCATGAAAATAGCCATTTTTGATCATTTAGTTAACCATGGAGGTGGCAGTAGGTATTTGCGCTGTTTGCTTCCTACGTTAAAAGAGGTGCGTCCTTCATGGGAGATTGTGTTTTTTTGCGATGCAAAAGCAGCTTCTCGAGATGGATTAAAAAAGGAATTTGAGGAAATTGGAATTCAGTGTAAATCTTTAACTTCTTCTAAATTAGCAAGTTCTTGGATTTTTTCTTTGATTCCCAAAGGTCGATCCGTCTTATATATTCTAAGAGAGAAATTCAAGCGGTTTATTTCCTTTTTGCCGGTGTATATTTCAGGAGCTGTTGAAAGAGAAATAGAGAGGAAATCCAAGTCGTTTGATCTCGTGTTTTGCTCCTGGCCCTATTTTTTAAAGTGCCCAAAGATAAAAGTTCCCCTTTTTGCGATTTTTCACGATTTTAATTTTCGATATTATTTCTCTGGGCAAACTTTTGATCCTCTCCATTACCATTCGATGATGCAAGAGATGCCTCGTTGGATTCATTCTTCAATCCCCCTTGTTTCTTCAGAGTTTATGAAATCTGAATTGGAAAAATTCTACCCTGCAGAAAAAGGAAGGGCTAAAGTCATTCCTCTTTCTTCTTTAGGCGCGCGAAGCATGATGGACGTAACAGAGGCTAGAAAAATCGTAGCTGAGTTGCAGATTTCTTCTCCTTACATTCTATTTCCTACGAATGTGAGCTCTCATAAAAATACAGGAGCGCTTCTCGCTGCCTTTGAAAAATTAAAAAGGCAATTTCCGAAATTGATCTTAGTTTTTGCCGGGTTCGGAACTGAAGTAATCAGTGGCCGAATTGGGAAATTGGGTCTTGAAAGAGATCTTGCGAATCGAGATGTTTTTGGATTGGGCTATGTTTCTAATCAGGCAATTGACGCTTTGATTTCTTGCGCTGAGGTGGTTGTTTCGACCTCTTTTTATGAAGCTGGCTGCGGTCCTGCTTTAGATGCTTGGGCAAGAGGGATTCCTGTGGCGATGTCAAATATACCCCCTTACCTTGAACATCTTCAGTTTTTAGGCGTTAGGGCAAAGATTTTTGACCCACGGTCACCTCAGGAAATCGGAGACAAAATTGCTGAGATACTCAATAATTCAGCCGAGGCTAAAGAAGACGCCATGCATTCTAAACAGCAAATAGAACTGTATGGATGGAAGAGAGTAGCTGAGCAGTATGCATCGATTTTTGAGGAGACAATATGTCGATAAAAATTCCCGTTTATCGCCCAACGCTTAATGGCAATGAAAAAAAATATCTCAACGAGTGCTTGGATTCGACTTGGATTTCTTCTAAAGGGCGTTTTTTAGATAGTTTTGAAAGAGAGTTTGCAAAGTACATAGATTCACCTCATGTAACAGCTGTCTGTAATGGAACGGTAGCTTTGCATTTGGCGATGCTCTCTCTTGGGATTGGTGTTGGGGATGAGGTGATTGTCCCGACTTTGACTTATGTGGCTTCTGTCAATGCCATTCGTTATGTTGGAGCAACCCCTGTTTTTGTAGATTGTGACCGAAGAAATTGGCAGATCAATACAGATGAAATTGAGTCAAAAATCACGCCAAAAACGAAAGCGATTATGGCAGTACATCTCTATGGCATGGCATGTCGTATGGATAGGCTTCAAAAAATCACCAAAGATCACAATCTTTGGCTTATCGAAGATTGCGCAGAAGCGTTAGGGACCTATTTTCAAGGGCAGCATGTCGGGACCTTTGGAGACGTGGGGACATTTAGTTTTTTTGGAAATAAAACAGTGACTACAGGCGAGGGGGGAATGGTTGTTTTTAAAGACTCTCGTCTTTTTGACAAAGCGCTCCGCTTAAAAGGGCAAGGAGTAGATCCCAATAGAGCCTATTGGCATGACATCATTGGATATAATTTTCGGATGACGAATTTGGCTGCATCCATTGGCCTTGCGCAGTTAGAAAGGGTAGATACGATATTGGAAAAAAAGAGAGCGGTTGCAAAGTTGTATCGGCAAAAGTTAGCTCATTTAGAGATTGGCTTTCAAGAGGAAGAGGAATATTCAGTATCCAGCTATTGGATGGTTTCTATTTTAGTCTCCGATAAGAGTTTACGAGACAAATTACGAGATTTTTTGCTGAAGTCTGGGGTTGAGACAAGGCCTCTATTTTATCCGATCCATGAACTGCCGATGTACAAAACTGAAGAATGTTTTCCTGTATCTGAAGACATCTCCTATCGGGGGCTTAATTTGCCGAGTTTTCCTGATATAACCGAAGAAGAGATTTCATTTATTTGTAGGGAAATTGAAGTATTTGTATGCAAAGAAAAATCATCATTTTCGGATGCGGTGGTCACGCACGAAGTGTGTTAGATGTTCTATTTATAGCTATGCCTCACGTTTCTGTTTGCTTAATCGATGCGAATGCACAGATAGGCGAGATGGTGATGGGATGTCCTGTGTTGAGTCAGGTAGATATTCTTGATGCCCCTCTTTTTTTTGCTCTTGGGAGAGCAGATGTTAGGCAGGCTCTTTTCGAGCAGTATAAAGGAGCTTCTCTCATGTCAATTTTGTCGCCAAAAGCGCATATAGGGCATGCTTCCTCTATCGGAGAGGGGGTTTTTATTGGTCATGGCGCGCACATAGGTCCTGAAGCTAAAATTGGTTTGTGCTCGATTGTCAATACAGGGGCGATTGTCGAGCATGAAGTTATTGTCGGCGAATTTTCGCATATAGCCCCTGGATGTACGATTGCTGGGCGCTGCAAAATTGGATCGCGTACGATGATCGGAGTTGGGTCAGTTGTCCGCGATGGAATCGAAATTGGATCGGATGTTACCGTTGGGGCGGGAGCTGTTGTTGTTTCAAATATCCATGAGCCGGGCGTTTATATAGGTTGTCCGGCGAGAAAAAAATGAAACGAGTAGATATTCGGCAATTGATGGGATTCCTAGAGTTGTTTTTCTTATAATTCTTCTTGTAAGTTGGTAAATATCTATAGAATTCTGATAGATTAGATGGTGATGCTTGATCTTTGGATTTGATAAGGTAGTGAAAAGGTTATGGGAATAAATAAAAAACGGGCTTTCATCACGGGGATTACGGGGCAAGATGGCTTGTATTTAGCCGAATTTTTGCTGGGCAAGGGGTATGAAGTTCATGGTCTTGTTCGGAGATCTTCTTCTTCTAATCTCGGGAGAATTATTCATCTTTTAGGTCAGATTAAAATTCATGAGGGAGATTTAAGTGATGGCTTATCTCTAAAAAGATGTCTAGAGCAAGCTATGCCTCATGAGGTATATAATTTGGCTGCGATGAGTCATGTAAAGGTGTCTTTTGCCATTCCTGAATATACTGCTAACATTGATGGAATTGGTGCTTTACGGCTTCTTGAAGCGATTCGCAATACGGATCCCTCTGTCCGGTTTTATCAGGCATCTACTTCAGAACTTTTCGGCAAAGTTTGCGAAACACCGCAAACAGAAAAGACGCAGTTTTACCCGAGATCTCCTTATGGAATCGCTAAGTTATATGCATATTGGGCTGTTGTAAATTATAGAGAGGCTTATAATATTTTTGCCTGTAATGGGATTTTGTTTAATCATGAAAGTCCACATAGAGGAGAAACCTTTGTTTCTCGAAAAATAACCATGGGTGTCGTGCGTATAATAAAAGGAATGCAAGACAGACTTGTTTTGGGAAATCTTGATGCTAAAAGGGACTGGGGATATGCGAAAGATTTCGTCGAAGGGATGTGGCTTATCCTTCAACAGTCAGAACCATTAGATCTTGTATTAGCAACCGGAAAAACAACGACAGTTCGCCGTTTTGTTGAGCTTTCCTTTCAATATGTAGGGATGCAGATTGAGTGGGTAGGTGCTGGGATTGATGAAAAGGGGATTGATCCAAAAACAGGTAAGGTTTTAGTTGAGGTATCCGCTGAATATTTTCGGCCGGCAGAAGTCGACTTTCTGCTTGGGGACTCTTCGAAAGCTAGGCAGGTTCTTGGATGGGAGGCTAGAACAACAGTAGAAGAGCTTGTAACTATTATGATGAAAGCTGATAGTGACGCCCTAGATCGCGCAATGTGTGAACAAATATTATGAAAAAGGAAGTTGTGATCGATGCTCGGATGCTAGATTCTTCCGGAATTGGTACCTATATCCGTTCTTTATTGCTAAGGATAAAAGAGGCCTATAGGATTCGTTTGATTGTTGGCCGAGAATCTTTTTCAGAGTATCCTGAGTTTCACTGTTTTGACCCAATTTTTGTGTCTGCGCCGATCTATTCAATTCAAGAGCAGATAGAGCTAGCCCTGCGAATCCCTAAATCGGATCTTTTTTGGTCGCCCCATTTTAATATTCCTCTACTTCCTATCCGAGCCAAAAAGAGGCTTGTAACGATTCATGACGTGTTTTTTCTTGCTTTTCTTCGTGATTTGAGTTTACCTAAACAACTATATGCCCGTCTTTTTTTTAAAGCGGCAGCTGAATTTTCCAGTCATATCATCACGGATTCTTTATTTTCGCAAAACGAAATCGGTAAATATATAGGAGTTTCTCAACATAAAATATCTACGATTCCTCTTGGTGTCGATAGTGAATTATTCGCTGGATCAGGGTGTATCCGGTTAAAGATTCCCACAAAGTATATTCTTTATGTAGGGAATTTTGCTCCTCACAAAAATATTTGCCGACTCATACAGTCTTTAGATTTATTGCCCGAGGATGTTCATTTGGTTTTAGCCGGTAGAGAATCTAACAGCGAAGATTTAAAGGCAGAAATACAGAAAAGAAAGGGGCGGATAACTGTTTGTGGAAAAGTCTCTCGAGAAGAATTGGTGTGGCTTTACCAAAATGCCGAAATGTTAGTCCATCCATCATATTACGAAGGATTTGGCCTTACTCCTCTGGAAGCAATGATCTCTGGTTGTCCTGTTGTTGTATCTAAAGCGGCTAGTTTGCCGGAAGTTTGCGGAGATGCAGCGGTTTATGTTGATCCATTTTGTGTAAAAAGTATTGCAGAGGGGATTGTGGCAGTGTGGAATAATTTCTCTTTGAGAAATCAGTTAAAGGAGAAGGGGAAAATTAGAGCTCAACTGTTTAATTGGGATGATGTCGCACAAAGACATATAGCCGTTTTCGAAAATATTTTATGTTCGTAATAAGAAAATTTTGTGAATAGGATTAGAATCACATGAAACATATCATCCTTGCAGGGGGAAGCGGGACGCGGCTTTGGCCATTTTCTAGAGCCACTTTCCCTAAGCAGTTTTTGCATTTTGGAGATAACGAGTCTCTCCTGCAGAAGACAGTGAAGAGATTTTATCCTAAATCTTGTGTTAAAGATATTCTTGTTGTGACCTCACGAGCCTACTTTGAGACAACGAGAAGCCAAATGCGAGAAATCAATCCTGCATTTGAAAGCCAAATATTAATCGAACCACAAAAGAGAAATACAGCTCCCGCTATCTGTCTTGCTGTGAAGTATTTTCAGGATGTTTTAAATACAAAAGAAGATGAAAGTTTTTTGGTTTCTTCAGCAGATCATATTCTTTCTCCAGAGTCTGAATTTTTGATTGCTGCGGCAGCAGGAGAGACTGAGATCAAACGGGGGTATCATTTGATTTTTGGGATAAGGCCCAATAAACCGGAAACTGGTTACGGGTATATTAAGACCGGAGAATTAGTTGGTAAAAACCTTTTCAAAGTAGATCGGTTCGTTGAAAAACCAGATTTGCATACAGCGCAAATTTTCTTACTTTCTGGGAAATATTTATGGAATGCGGGGATTTTTCTGTTTCATTTTAAAACTTTTCTCCAAGAGATATCTGAACATTGTCCACAGATTGGAAGGCTTATGCAGGGGTCCTTTAATGAATTGCAAGAGACATTTTCAGAAATGCCCGATCTATCGATTGATTATGCTTTGCTTGAGAAGTCCAGTCACATTTTAGTATCCCCTTTAAACGTGACTTGGTCGGATGTAGGATCTTGGGATAGCATTTACGATCTTTTTGAGAAAGATTTAAATCAAAATGTGAAGTTAGGCAACGTATATGATCTGGATACAAAAAATTGTCTAATCATGGGCTCTAAAAGGCTGATATCTACTCTCGGGGTTGAAGAATTATTAATTGTCGATACAGAAGATGCTCTTTTTATTGGGAAAAAAGGGTGTTCGCAAATGGTTAAGAAGATAGTAGAAGAATTGAAAAAACAAGAGTCTTCTATGTGTTGTGTTTGAATTGCTTCAGCATTTTTTTTCGAATTGCATTGGAATATTTATACAAGTAGCGAATAGTCAAGTAGGCAAGAGATATGAGAATTTTTCGCTTGACTGTCTTTCGAAATCCTTTCCAATTCAAAGGTTTTTCTTTTGATTTTAGGTATCCATAGGAAATGCCTGTTGCATACGAGTTAAGACGGATAGAGAGGTGTTTTGAAAAAACAATATTGAAGTCTGTGTGGTGTACATGAACGCCAATGAATTTTGCTAGAGGTAAGATTTTTTTTCTCAAAGTGATAACTTTGCAGAAGTCCTGCATTACTTTTTTAAGGACTTTTCTTATTTTTATATAGTTGTTTTTTGATCCGAGAAGGGAGGTTTCTTCTATCCCGAAATCAAAAATATATACAGATGTTTGCGAGAGGATTTGAGCCCTATTTGCGGTTTCGCCTAATTCATAGATCGGGTATCCATCGCAGTGGAGGAGCTTGAAGGGAGTATTTCTTTCTTTAAGATAGGAGTGAATTCTTCCAACTAGGTGCTGGTTATATCCAAAATAGGCAATCACAGCATTTGGAGGTAAGTTGCAGAGATGGTCTGCGAGATACGTCAATGTACTGAGGGAGGAATAATGCATTTGATTATACGTTTTGGGATGCAATAGAAAGTCGTATTCACATGTAGGGGCGCCTGAGAATCCAGCTTGTAATGCATTTAAATGGATAAACGCTTTTGATGTACGAAGAGAAATCTCCTCGATTTTTTCATTTGCAAGTCCCCAGTTTTCTTGGGATAAGGTAGGAGAAATAGATTCGCTATCTACAAATTGGTGCCAGTCATTTTGTGTTCGATTTTCACTATGAAGGAAGGATTCGTTGTAAGTGTGACTACAGTGATAACATTTTAGAGTTTTCTCGAGAGAAGAACCTGTTTTACCAAACAAAAACATCCTTTTTGAAAGATTTGAATCGACGTGCCATCCCTGAAGCATACGCTCATCAAAGCCTTGGAGACTCAAAATATCATTTCTCAGCATGAGCTGAAAATCTCCAGGATTGTCATATTTTAAAAACCCTTCCTTCCTGACGACCATGTTGAGATGTAATGTTTGGCTATGTTCTCTTAAGAAGGAAAGGTTGTGTTCTGGATTCATTCTCTCAAGAGCAAGTTCCCATAAGTTTTCTGGTATCTCGCCTCGTGGTAGGCAATAAAATCCATCGTCTAAATTTGACACGAGATCAGACAGAGATTTTTCAGGATCTACAGGAATGATCAGGATATCTATATTAGAGGAGAGGATCCATCGATTGGCAGGGTTGGATCTTCGAATCGCAATATTTCTCGCAATCGGTTCTAAAAGAGGAAGCGGGGAAAGTTTAGAAAACTTGGCATGCTGGTCAGGACGAACCCGCAAAATACGAAGAATAGATTTAGCCTTAGTTGTGAGAGTGTCTTGGATCGCTTCCAGAATTGTTGGAAATTCATTAGGGGAGTTGTAGTCTACAAATATAATTTCGTCTTGGGGACTTGATAAGACTTCAGCCAGGCAGTTTATGCTAATGGCGATCCGTTTGTGATAGTTGTATCCATGGTTATCGTTTCGACCGTATAAAATGATTGAGAGCATGCGATTATGACCTTGGTTTCGTAAGTATATCACAGTGCGAAAAAGATTTTCGAATAAAAAAATTGCTTTATAGAAATAGGTTCCCTAGAATGACGTAACATTTTTACGGATTTCAAAAAACGGCGATGGGGACAGATATACCTAAACAACCTTAAAAACAAACTTTTAAGGTTGTTTAGGTATATTCTTGTTGTACATGAGATATTTACGGATTTGATGAATCTAATCAAAACATTAAACAAGAGGTTCTTTTGAAGAAAATATTATTTTTGGTTTTTGCTTTGATATATATTGAGATTTCGGGCGGAGAACTCCCAAGAATTGTTTCGTCTTGTTGGGATGGTCAGCGTTTTTTGGAGGTTTCTGATGCAAAGAAAATAAAACGTAAATCTAGAGAGATTTCTGACTTAGCGATATATTTTTCTGCGAATCATGTTACCTGTTATGGGCATGCTCTTCTTGATGGGGTATTTCCTCTCTATTGTTTGCTCAAGGAGTACCATCTTTTAGATCAACCAATAGTACTGCTTATTAATGCTGATAAATATACTCAAAAAAACAAAACATTTATAAATATAATTAATTTAATAAAAGATGTATTTAAAAAGATGGAGGTCCGAGTTCTTGAGAAGGGGGATTTAGTCAAGAATTTAGTAGTTGATGAATATGTTCCGTTTGCAAATAACAGCTTTCGATATCTGTCTTTTTATCATTCATTCCCGGAGTCATTTAAATATATCACCAGCCTTAAGAATGTAGGTTTTTGTGATAATTATGTATTTAGAGACTCTAATAATGATGCTAATATATTTCGTGAATTTGTCGATGTTATAAAATCTGTTTATAAAATCGATTTACCTTTGAAAGAGAATAGAATCCTTATCGCAAATCGCCCTTTTTCCAGAAGAATCGTTAATTTAGATGATCTAGTCTCCAAAATGAGAGAGCATGGGTATGATGTGGTTGTTAGTGATTTTGAACAATTGTCAGTACGCGATCAAATTATTGAGACGGTAAAGTCCAAGTATTTGTTGGGGACTTATGGTTCCAATCTGGTGAATGCTGTGTTTTTGCAACCAGAGGCAAGCGTGGTCGTCTTGTGGCATAAATATGCGAAATATTTTTGGTCGCGCAGATATTGCATTATTCATAGTTCTTTTTTGTCAGTAGGAGTCAAATTAATTGAATATGATAAGCCGCAATATGATTCCAGGGACATATATATGGAAAATGTTCATGTTCCTGACTATTTTTATCGTTTAAACAATATGAACGTACTGCGCGAGGAAAAGATCAATATGGATGCGATAGTTAATTATCCGATTCCTGCCATGTATGAAATAACAAATGTCGATCTTTATATTGATCCTGTAGATTTAATAAAGTGTTTAGATCGATCTGGTTTTTAATGTAAATATGGAGTATATATGAAAATGACTGTTTTTATTTTAGTGTTAGCAATGTTTTTTTCTACGTCTATCGAATGTAGGCAAAATAAGACAAAAAATCCCGATTCATTGATAGAGCTCAGGAATAGTTTGTTGAAAAACAAACAGCATCTTGACTTAATTAATTTTCTTATCGCTCAGAGCGGTTATAAAAGTTACTTAGAAATAGGAATCGCGGATGGGGCGAATTTGCGTTCCGTGCGTGTTGAGCATAAAATTGGAGTTGATCCATCAACATGTGCGCCTTCCGATTATCAGATTACCTCAGATGAGTTTTTTCGAATAAATGATAAAACTTTTGATATTATTTTTATCGATGGTTTACATATTTGTGAGCAGGTTTTAAGAGATGTAGATAATTCCTTGAAATGTCTCAATCCAGGAGGTATAATTGTAATGCATGATTGCCTGCCTGAGACACCCCAGCAACAGTACCGCGTACCGGTCATTGGAGCGTGGAATGGTGATGTGTGGAAGGCTGCAGCGTACATTCGTATGCATTTTAAAGATGTCCATTTCTGTGTGCTTGATATGGATTGGGGATGTGGTATTTTAACTCCTAATTCTTCTCAGAATTTGTATCCTGCTGTGCCGATTGAACGGTTGGACTGGGCTTACTATATTCAGAACAAGCACAACCTTCTTAATATTGTTAAAGTCGAAGATTGGGTTAAATCTTTCCAATAAACTTGCTTTTTTATACTGGACTTTGTCCATTTAGGGGGGAGATCTTAAATAAACGAGAGGGCGGGCTGCTCTCGCTCGTTTATTTAAGATCTCCCCCCTAAATGGACAAAGTCCAGTTCTACAGGTCTAATGAAAAGATATGGATTTTTCCCCTAATAAACTTGCTTTTTTATAGTGGCATTTTCTATCCTACACCTAGTTCTTGTTCTGGGTTTTTCTAGAAAAAATGAATGTGATTTAATTTTATGAAGCTTATTATCATAGAGCCCAAAGTCGGGTGGAGTAGACGCGATTTAACAGAAATGATTGACTATCGCTGGGTCTTATTTATGCTCATGTTGAGGGATGTCAAACTGAGATATAAGCAGACTTTTTTGGGGATTGTTTGGGTAATCTTTCAGCCATTGATGACGGCTGTTTTGCTCACATTCATTTTTGGAAGATGGCTTCATGTGCCAAGCGATGGCGCCCCATATATGCTTTTTGCATTTTGCGGATTAATCCCTTGGCTAGTTTTTTCTCAGTCAGCGCAGAGAGCAGGAACAAGCTTGGTTAATGAAACTCAGCTTTTACAAAAGGTATATTTCCCAAGACTTTTTCTTCCTTTTTCCGGGACTTTTGGAGTCATTTTAGATTATGTCTTTGCTATTATCACGTTTGCTGTATTGATGATTTGTTTTCAGTATCCACCTACCTGGAAAGTTTTTTTTCTTCCATTTGCCTCGCTGCTTTTATTCTTGTTTTCTACTGCATTCAATGTAATGTTTTCTTGCTTAAGTGCTCATTATCGCGATTTTAAGCATATTATGCCTTTTTTACTGCAGTTTTGGATGTATGCTTCACCACTTGCGTATTCTCTTTCATCTATTCCAGGAAAGTGGCATTGGGTTTTTGCCTTAAATCCACTCACGGGAGTAATTGAAGCTTTTAGATGGTCGCTTTTAGGGCAGGGGGCATTTCCTGTACTTCCATTTTTCATTTCTGGTTTAATTACGCTGTTTTTTGGTTGGGCTAGTTTGATTGTTTTTCGAAAACTAGAAAGGACTCTTTCTGATGTCATCTAAACCAATTATTGCAGTACAAAATCTGGGCAAAAAGTATATATTAACGGGCTCTCGTATAAGCAATAATCGAAGCGTTGTGGAGGAGCTTTCTAATTGGATCAAAAAACCATCCATTTTTAAGGCCCAAACAGAAGAGTTTTGGGCGTTAAAAAATCTCAACTTTTCTATTCAGCCAGGCGAAACAATAGGTATTATTGGAATGAATGGATCTGGCAAAAGTACGTTTTTAAAAATTTTGTCTCGAATTACATGGCCTACAACGGGCCGAGTCGAGATTTACGGCCGAATCAGCGCTCTTCTCGAGGTCGGGACAGGTTTTCATCTTGAGTTGTCTGGTAGAGAGAATGTCTTTTTAAGTGGAGCCATGCTCGGAATGAAACGTTTAGAGGTTGTTCGGCATTTTGATGAAATCGTGGCCTTTTCTGGAGTGGAACGTTTTTTGGATACGCCTGTGAAGCGATATTCCAGCGGAATGTTTTTGAGACTTGCCTTTTCGATTATGGCACATTTACAGAGTGATATTCTAATTATTGATGAGATTTTAGCTGTGGGCGATGCTCAGTTTCAGGCAAAATGTCTTGAAAAGATGCAATCTCTTGTCAGTGAGGGGCGTACGATTTTGTTTGTAAGTCATCAGCTAGGTAAAATACGCTCTTTATGTAAGAAAACCCTGTGGCTTAAAGAAGGGTCTCTTGTTGATTTCGGATTGACTAATGATGTGATATCTAGTTATGAAGAGTTTTATGGATTAACAAGTAGTTTTTTGCCGGCGAACACTCGGTAGTTTTTATCTTAATCTTCACAGAAGGTTGTTTCTAAATAATAAACTCATTAAGAGAAATATCTGCGAATCCCCAGTTATTCTGATTATAAACCTTATTTTCTTTTGATGTATTTAATTCATGAATAATTCGATTTAGATCTGAATTAGAGAGGTAAGGAATGTTTTTCTCTGCTAAACGATTAAAAAGTGTGTGAGCCCCTTCTGGAGAGTATCCAGATCCTATTTCATGTTCGATATGATAAATTGAGAATTTTTTTGGCAAATCAATTTCTCGAATTCCATTTTGTCTAGCTTGGTAAAGAAGTACAGAATCAATGTGCCAAGAAAAGATGGCCCACTCTGGATAACCCTTCAATTTTTCCCAATCCTCATAAGAAAGAAGTGTAAAATCTCCACAAGCATTGGTGTGAAGAATAAGTG
>CAZQNB010000025.1:0-13719 GCA_964594545.1 uncultured bacterium
GGTGTATCTTTGTAGGTTTGCGATGTTGCGAAATCTTTTCCCTTCCCAAAAACTAAAGGCGGAGGGGCCAAAGCCTAAAAAGGGGCGCCCGGTCCAGTAGCCTAAATTGTGTTTTGATTCGAATCCAGGTTTTGCAAAGGCGGAGATTTCGTATCTTAGAAACCCCAGCTCTTCCATTGTTTGGACTGCTTTTTCAAGGAAGTGGAGGCTGGTTTCCTGGGGAGGAAATGTGAGCGATTTTTGCTTTTTATAAAAGGATGTGTGGGGCTCTATTGTCAGGTTATATAAGGAGAGATGTTGGATGGGAAGATTCGTAAGTTCGGAAAGGGTATAGTCCCAAGAAGCTTTTGTTTGGTCGGGAAGATCATACATCAGATCGATGCTGATGTTTGTAAAGCCAGCAAGGTTTGCTGTCTTGATTGCTGTTTTTGCTTTGTGAGCGGAGTGGATTCTTTCTAAGGTTTGTAAGGACCTGTCGTCGAGAGACTGGACGCCGAGACTTAAGCGGTTGATTCCTATTTCTAGAAGCGAGGCAAAGAGTTTTTCTGTCGCATCTTCGGGGTTTGCTTCGATTGTGATTTCGCAAGTGGGAGAGATATTGAGGTTGCTTTTGTAGATTTTTTCTAGGATCGAGCGAATTCCACCCGGCGCAAAAAGGGATGGGGTCCCTCCTCCGAAATAGATCGAAGTGATGGTTTTTCCTTGAAGTTCAGGGAGGTTTTTTTTCCACTCTAAAAAAAGCCCTTCTTCAAGAATTTTGTGAAATAAGGGCTGGTTGGGGACAACATAAAAATGGCAGTAGGGACATTTTTTTGTGCAAAACGGAATATGGAAATAGAGACTGATACCATTTGTCATAAATAATCTTCAGTTTGGAGCCTCATATGGCGAGGCAGATTTTGAAGATCGTTTCGAAGTTCATATTGCATCAATATGGACGAGAAAGGCATCTTCAAAAGGTGCCCGTCAGATGAGGCTCCAAACTGAAGATTATTTATGATAGATGGTATGATCACCAATTATCCGCTTCCGGATCTTCCAAGATACCGCGCTTCCAACGATTGCGATCTGAAAATGGATCTTCGTCTTCTTCTTCGACGACAGTTCCTTCTTCATCTGTTGATGCAGCGCCGCTTTCGGTCTCTTCTTCAGTGATGGTTTCCATTTCGTAGGTTTCTGTTTCCATGTCAAGGCCGGCATCGGTCATGTTATCGCCGATATCCATATCAGGAAGCGTGTGGGGCTCTGCATAGGCTTGTCTTGCTTGAGATCTTTTAGGTGTTACATACTCTTCGAGTTCCCCGCTTTCTTTCATAAATCGAAGTCTTTCTTTTTCCTCATCGATCTTTGATGTGAGGGAGCGGATTTCCTCTTTATGCTTCTCAACGTCTTTTTTGGGGACTAAGCCAAGGCTCATCCACTGCTCTAAATCTTCTAGCTCTGTCTCTAGTTTTTTTAATCTTTCGCTTTTCATATTCATAGTATGTAATCCACCCGTTTATAAGGGAATTTATCAAATCGTTCAGGTCCCCGTCATATATACCGCACGTCAGTAATTTTGTAGGTTTCACAATTTTGTGGCAACAAACAAAAAAAGGGGGGCGGACGTGGTTTATACCTTAGTTCCGGATTTTAGTAAACGTCTTTTTGTTGCACAGTTTTTTTCTTTAGAAGGGGGGGCTTGGACAGGGCTTTTCGTTAAAAAGATTTGATAGGTATGGAGAAGAAAAATAGCAGGATTTTAGGATGGTCAGGATGAAAGAAGTCATTTGCCGCAAAGCGGCAATGCATGGTAAAACCTGGTTTTTTATCCTGACCATCCTAAAATCCTACTATTTTTCTCTTTTTTTGTTAGAACTCGTTCTAAGTTGTTCGATTTTCGGTTGTTATTGTAATTAACTGAAAATACTATAATTAATTTATTGAATAATATATGCAGATGGTATTTACTTATAATTAGGTGTGCAATGTATTAAACATGGGTGTGTGATGCAGAAGAACAAATTTGATTTACAACATAAGATGAGAGAAGGCTTCTCAGGCGTTGAGCGATTTGCTCATAAACATATGGTAGAGACCTTAACGGTTGCAGCTATTTTAGTTGGGGCTTTTTCTTCTTGGGCCCATTTATTTGTGGGGACTCTCGCTTGGTCCGTACTGTTTTTGGCAGTTGGGGCCATATTGGGGATTTTTCTTCCAAACCAGATGGATATGGCGATGAAGAAGGTCTATTCATTTGCTCGCGGTTCCAAGCCGACGATGATGTATGTAGCTGAGGGTGTAAAGATTGTGATCGCTTTACTTTTACCCTTTGTCTATTTTGGATTTTTAGGGATTATGACTGGGACTGCGTACCATTATTATGTTCATTATTCTCAAAGTGGGAATAAGGGAAATAAAGCTGCTTAAGCTAGCATTTTAGCCGCATCCATTATTCGGTAGAGATCTCTAAAGGTTTCTACCGAATTTTTCATTATCCGGAAAAGCAGTGGATCCGCTATAATTCCAAGCAAAAAATGTTTTTTGTTTGGACGTTGGCTCTTTTAGGGCTTTTTTTAATCTTTCTTGAGTTTTTCTTGCCCGGGGCCGTTATGGCAATCGGCGGAGGAATACTCCTTCTTGCAAGTCTCTTTTTTTTCCACATGGAAAATAAGAGCTACTTCGATTTCTCTGTCTTTTTACTAAGCTTGACTTTCCTTGTGTTTGTCGTGGTTCGCTTTGCTCTTTCCCGAATTAAGGCAACTGCGAAAAATGGGACGATCTGTTTAGAAGGGGATCAAGAAGGGTTTCAGGCCTCATCGTATCCTCAGGAATTGGTTGGGAAAATCGGGATTGCCGATACAGATTTAAAACCATCGGGCCATATTTTGGTGGATGGGCAAAGGTTTCATGCCGTTTCAAAAATTAGCTATATTGACAAGGCAACGCCTATAAAGATTTTAGGGGGCACGGGCTCTCATCTAATTGTTGTTGAACATATTTAAGGGGTGTTAATGGAAATACCAATTTTTATCGTTGTATTGGCGGCTTTTGCTTTGTTTTTTGCTTTTTCGGTCGCCCGTTTTGTCAGTCTTTGGTTTCAAGCATTTGTATCCGGAACACCGATTTCACTCTTCAACATCATAGGGATGAGTTTGAGAAAAATTCCTCCTCGCTTAATTGTAGCAGCTCGAATCAATGCCTACAAAGCAGGTCTAAAGACGATCACAGTCAATGATCTCGAGACCCATTTTATGGCAGGCGGCCATGTTCACGATGTCGTTCGGGCCATGATTGCTGCTGACAAAGCCAATATCGCTTTGGATTGGCGCCAAGCAACCGCCATTGATTTAGCAGGAAGAAATCTGTTTGACGCGGTAAAAACTTCCGTGAATCCTAAAGTGATCGATTGTCCGGACAAGGGGCATTATATCCTTGCGGTAGCGAAAAACGGCATTGAGCTAAAAGTTCGCGCCAGAGTCACTGTGCGCACCAATATTAAGCAGCTTGTCGGTGGCGCCACTGAAGAGACGATCATCGCTCGTGTAGGAGAAGGGATTGTGAATGCCATTGGCGGTTCGGATAACCATCAATCGGTTTTGGCAGCTCCTCAGAAAATTTCAAAAGTTGTCTTGGAAAAAGGGCTCGATGCGCAAACGGCTTTTGAAATCCTGTCTATCGACATCGCAGATTTGACCATTGGCGACAATATTGGCGCTCGGTTGAGAGCAGAGCAAGCGGAATCTGACGTGCGAGTAGCAAGAGCAACCGCTGAGGAAAGGCGCGCGATGGCGGTGGCGGAAGAGCAGGAAAATGTGGCAAAAGTGCGGGAAGCGGAAGCGCAAATCCCTCGCGCTATTGCCTATGCATTCATGAACGGCCGCCTCGGCGTTCTCGATTATCAAAGGTATCAGAATATGAAAGCGGATACTGCGATGCGTGAATCGATTGCCAAGGGAGAACATGAAACAGCTGGCCAAGAATGATAAGCCTCTGAAAAAGAAGCCGTTAAAACCGTTGATATCTCAAATGCTGAAAAATAAATCAACGCAGCGAGATTTGTTTATTGCCTCTGAGATATTTAAATCTAAGTATATAGAATGATTTACTGATCTCTGGTAGGATTAAAAAAGAAGGCGTTATATGAAGAGAGCTTCTTTTTTCCCAAATGTGATCACCGCGTTTGGACTTGCTTGCGGTCTTTTTGTCATTTTTAAGATCAATACGTTAGAACCGGGTTATGGGGATTATGAGATTGTGCAGACTTCGGCCTTTCTCCTTTTAGTAGCAGCGCTCGCTGATTTCATTGATGGCGCGCTCGCTAGAGCCATTCACGCGGAGAGCGAATTTGGTTTTGTGTTTGATTCTCTCTCTGACGCGATTTGCTTTGGGGTGGCGCCGAGTGTTCTAATGCTAAAAACTCTGTCTTTGGACCAGGGGACTTTTCTCTCCTTTTTTGCCGCAACAGGGGCGATGGTCTATTCTCTCTGCGGCGTTCTTCGCCTTGTCCGTTTTAGCGTAAAGGCAAAAGAGGCAAAGCAGGGGAGTGTAGAGCAGCAAGAGGCGCAGAAAAAACATTTTACGGGGCTTCCGATCCCTGCGTCCGCTATTGCAGCTATTTCTGCTAATCTTTTCCTTTTAAGCCCTTTAGGAACTGAGTGGATCCCTTTGAGCCCAGCGAATCGGGCGATTGTTTTAACATCGGTCATGATTTTTCTAGGCTACCTGATGGTGTGCCGGTTGAAATTCCCCAGTCTCAAAATGCTCCATTTTCGGATTCCCTCATTCCATCTCATATTTTTGATGGTTGTCACGGCTATTTTTGTGATTTATGGGATTTTGTATTTCTTTGCCCTGATTTTAGCTCTTGTGTCATGGGTCTATGTGATGGTCTCCCTTGTCTTGTCTATCATTCGATTGATGGCGGGGAAGAAGTCAAAAACGCTTGAGGAATTCGAGCCCGATCCCGAAGATTTGGAGCCGCACTCATGATCATTGCAGTTTCTCTTTTGGCGATGGCTTTTGGTTTCTTGTGTTTCTATATCATTCTCCAGAAAAAAATGGTGGATTCCCAAAAGTCGATGGAGCAACAGTTCAAAGCTCTCTCTTTTGATATTTTTGAAAAAAATAGTAGAGTTTTTTTAGATGTCGCGAAGGGATCTTTAGAAAAGTTTCAGGAGGGGGCAAAACAAGATCTTGAATCAAGGCAAAAAGCCATTGATGAGACGCTCAAACCCTTTCAAGAGTCTTTGAAGCAATTAGACGCCCACCAAAGAGAACTTGAAAAGCGCAGAGAGGGAGCCTACTCATCTCTTTCCAAGCAAATGGAAGGGATGCTTACAGCCGAAAAAGAGCTAAGACGAGAAACTGCGCAGCTTGTGCAGGCGCTTCGTTCCCCGCAAATGAGGGGCTCTTGGGGGGAAATCCACTTGCGGCGCGTTGTCGAGCTTGCGGGTCTTTTGAACAATTGCGATTTTTTTGAGCAAAAAAGCTTTGATAGCGATGGAAAGGTGTGGCGGCCGGATTTGATTGTCCGATTGCCCGGTCAGCGCTACATTGCTGTCGACGCAAAAACGCCGATTGCCGCTTATTTAGATGCAACGGATGCGGGCGATGATATTCTGCGGAAGAAAAAACTGCAAGACCATGCCTCCGGATTGCGCAAGCATATTAAGGATTTATCGCAAAAAGAATACTGGAAGCAATTGGAATGCGCTCCGGAGTATGTGATTTTATTTCTTCCTGCAGAAGCGTTCTATAGCGCAGCGCTTCAGTCTGATCCTACTTTAATCGAAGTTGGGGCAGATCAAAATATCATCATCGCGACGCCTACCACTTTGATCGCCATATTGCGCGCTGTTGCATTTTCATGGAAACAAGACAGTTTATCTAAGAGCGCAAAAGAGATCTCTAGATTAGGCCAAGAGCTTTATGATCGGATAGGGATCGTGTGTGATCACTGGAACAAAGTGGGTAGAAATTTAAATACCGCTGTTGACGCCTATAATCAAAGCGTTTCTTCGATGGAATCGCGCGTCTTAGTCACAGCTCGTAAGCTCAAAGAAAGCGGATCAATTTCTTCAGAAATGAATGAGCCTATTTTGATTGATAAATTGGCTCGAAGTCATCAGATAGTAGAGACTGTTTCTGCAGATAATGGTTCGCCTTAAACTTCGCTCTAGATAAAAAATAACAGGATGTTAGGATGGTCAGGATGAAAAAAACCACATTGCTGCCTTGCAACGCAGGTATTTTTTTATCCTGACCATCCTAACATCCTGTTATTTTCTTTTTTCTCGTGTTGACCCTTATCTTATTCTACCGAGAGGACAAAGTAAGCGGGGAAGGCAAAATGGTTATTCGGCCTTGGGCTTGCTGTGATTGTCACTTCAGTACCCGCAAATTTTTCTAAATCGATATGCGTGCTATACACGTAAGCAAGAGGGCTGTTTTCTCCATGCAGCATGAAGTTTCCCGGCTTTTCCTTCACAGAAACAGTATAGGGTTCTATTTTCCCTTTGAGGACTACGCAATTGGCTTTTTGTTCCGCGTAAAAATCGTCGATTTTTTTGCCGGAGTGGAATGCTGTCCAGCTTAAATAGAGAGATTCCTCTAAAGTATCCCAAACGCGCATTTCAGAAGTGTCCCCTTTCTTTTGGCTTTTTTTTGCCCAAAAACTAGGATGTGTTTGTTCTGCAGTGTCGATGAGATAATCTTTCGTTTCTTCTTTGTGTTTTGCAATGAGTTCTTGTTTGGCGGTAGGAGATAACTCCGCGCGCTCTTCAAGAAATGCGATTTTTTTGTTCAAATAGGTTTCTTTTAAGTGGGCCAAAGCTTCTTTTGCTTGCAAGACAGATTCCGGAAAATCGGTATAGCCGCGGATGATCGATTGTAATTGCTCTGATGCTGCAAATATCGACATATCTTCATAGGATTTTGCACACTCGGTGTCAGCAAGAAGGCAAGCTGATTTTAAGAGATCTTCGACTCCCGTTTTTCGCTTTTCCATAGTCGATAAATACTCAGGTCCGCCAGCAGAAGTAACAAACTCTTTAGATACGTAAAATCGAGTGCTTGAGGGTGTCGGAATTTCAAGCCACTTATGGTTTACGGCGCATACTTGAGATTGGACTTTGTTTCCTGCTTCCAATTGACCGATGATCGGCGCGTCTGCATGAGGTTCTAGTCGCACGTTCACCCGGTTTGCTTCTACAATATCATCTAAAATGTAGCTTCTAAATACGTAGGCTTTTGTTTCTTTGGGTGGCGCTACAGCGTAAAATTCGCCTTCTTCGCCCACCACAAGAAGAAGATCGTTTTTGTCCATTTGACGGATGATGTGGCTGTCTAGATCGGCCTTGATTCTAAGCCTAACCTTGTTTGCGGAAATTCTTCCGGTAAAAGGTTTGAATGTTTTAACGGCTGCAATTTGTGGCGATGGATTTTTATTTGCTACGGGCGCGCTTGCAAATCCAACAGCGCAAAGACTGATTAAAACCAAAGAAGAACGAATCATAAGCCAAACTCCTACCTACATCTTAATAGGATAGTAGATGCTCGAACAATAAAGTCCAAGAACTTTTATGTTGTTAATGCAGCTTTGATGTGTTCGCAGCTTTTGCTTCCACATGTGCACCCAATGGGATCGCCTAAAAAAACGTCGTAATATTCGTTTTTGTCGAGCGGGTTGACTACATGGTAGAGTTTTTCTCCTTTCGAAGAGACTTCCCAATCTCGAAATTGTAAATCGGTATCTTCTACAATTTCTTCGGTAGGCTCTTTGAGAGATCTCGAAAGTTGACAATAGATACAGTTGCAACCTTCTTCCGCCTTGTCTAACACTTCGGCCTCTTCAACGCCGAAAGCTTTGATGATCGATCGGATTTTTTCGAGGATGTTCAGCGGCATGGGCGGTAAGTTCGACTGCTGAGGATTGTGTTGCAAATGGGCCCCAAACGGATCGATGGTAGCGCCGTCATCTTGTTTAATAGGTAGGCTAAAACTAAACGAATTGTCGATCAGGTTTTTGGGAAGGCTCATTTCGCTTTCAGAAAAATGGGCGTGCGCTTGGAAAATCTCATCGATCTCGCTTTGCGCCATATTCGGGATTTCAATCTGGGCGCTATCATTCAGGGTAAGGATGAGAACCGGCAGCCCCTCTTTGTTTTGGACATGGATAGAAGAGATATTGCTCCACTGAGTCGAGACGTAAGGAGGGATGCTAAGGATTCTAGGTGTGATTTTCATGAGTATGCTCCACTTCTATATACCCCCATTATACCTGAGCTGTTTAACAGATGTCAATCCAATTTTTAGCACTTGACGGTTGCGAGTGCTTAATTTTGTTCTTATGTATATATGTGGCTTATAATGAGTCTTTTATAGCCTGTCTTGACAGGGATTAAATGAAATTCTATAAGGAGTTTTAGAGGGTGATAAGCGGTTTCGCTGGTTCCCTCTTTAGTTTCAATTTTTAAAAACTATGAAATAAGGTAGGTATCTGATGAAAATGGCTCCCCAGCCGGTGATAGCGAACAGAGAAACAACGCTTGAGGAAAGAAAAGTGACTCGAAAAACTTTTATTATCGATACAAATGTACTAGTTCATGATCCATCAGCCATTACGAAATTTAAAGACAATGATGTTGTGATCCCTTTAGCCGTATTGGAGGAATTGGATAGTTTAAAGCGCCATTCTGATGAAGTGGGTAAAAATGCGCGAGACGTGATTCGCTATATTGATTCTCTTAAAGCCGAGAAAATGGGAGACCTCCATTTAGGTGTTGAGATTCCTGAAGGGCCAAAAATCCGTATCCATTTAGATGTTCGTCCTGAAAGAGTGAGTGGTTTTCCTTTGCCGCTTGATCGCAGTTCCAATAACTTTCTCTTACTTGCCTATATTCTGAAGGAGAAAGGGGAGTCTGTTGTGATCGTTTCGAAGGATTTCGTCACTCGCGTGAAAGCAGAAGCGATGAATTTAGAAGCGGAAGATTATGAAAATCTCAAAGCTCCTTACGAGGAGTTATATCGAGGATTTCGAAGACTGGAGTGCGCCAAAAAAGATATCGATCTTTTTCATAAAGAGGGGACTTTACCAAGTCTCGAAGAGGGTTTTAGGCCGAATGAATATGCCATTTTATCAGCGCCGGAAAATTCCTCTGCCGTTTGCAAATACAGTATAAAATCAAAAAAACTCGAGCCTTTGCTCCCGATCAATCGAGATATTTGGGGGATACAGCCGCTCAATCTTGAACAAAGATGCGCGATCGACCTCCTCCTTAGAGACGATATCCACCTTGTTACCTTAATCGGACAGGCAGGAACCGGGAAAACGCTCCTTGCTTTAGCCTGCGGGATGCGCAAAGTGTTTGATGAGAACAAATATTCGAGAATCCTAGTTTCTAGGCCGATTGTTCCTCTCGGTAAGGATATCGGATATCTTCCGGGGACAAAGGAAGAAAAGCTCTATCATTGGATGCAGCCGATTTATGATAATCTAGAGTTTCTCTGCGCTACAACAAGCGGAGAGAGCAATAGCGCTGCAGCTTTAGGATTTATCATGGAAAGCAAGAAGATTGAAATGGAAGCTGTGACCTACATCCGAGGACGGTCTCTTCCAAAAATCTACATGATTATCGATGAGGCGCAAAACTTGACCCCTCATGAAGTGAAAACCATTATTTCAAGAGCGGGGAAGGGAACAAAGGTCATTTTGACAGGGGACCCAACCCAGATTGACAACCCTTATCTCGATAAGGATTCTAACGGTCTTACGTTTGCAGTCAATCGGTTCAAAAATCATAAGATATTCGGCCACATGTTCTTAGAGAAGACCGAGCGGTCTGAGCTAGCGTCTTTAGCTGCAGAAATTCTATAAAAATAATTTCACCCCTATTTATCAGGTAGGGGTGTTTCTAGAGGGGGTTGTAACCCCCTATTTAATTACTTTGATTTTAAATTATTGTTTTATATATAATAATAGTATGTAATATAATAATATAAGAGGTAATTATGTTTAGTCCTGTTTCAAATCAGTCTCCAATCCCAGAATCTGTTGGGGAGTCTTGTTCGAGAGACCCTTCTCCGATCGCAGGAGTTAGGCGTGTGGAAAATCCTCGAGGAATCTGTTTTGCAGTTCCTGTTCTGCCTCCAGGGGCGTCGAGGCAGACGGTTCACTCAAAGAGCTTGAGACAAGGATTGTTGGCCGGAACGAGTCGAGACGTTGGGGAATGTGCTAAGTCTTTGCTAAATCAACCTGAGCAAAAGCCTTATGATGAGTCAGAGACCCTTTCTTATCCGAGCAAACCACCCACCAGTTCAGATTTGGGCAGGTCATTTCTTGAAAGAAATTTTTGACAGGAACTTTTAAAAACTCTTGTCTCTAACGGGCTTTCAGGGCTATGCTATTGGCTGAATCGGCATAGGGGTTTCATGATCATTCGAGCGATAAAGTCTTTTTATTCATTGAGAAAATCAAAAAAAGTTTTGCGTCATCTCGATAGATTGTATCGAAGAAAAGCAAAAGTTCTAGATCCTCATGCGAAAGAGAAAATCGTATCTCATTTGAACTTGCTCCAAGGAGCCATTGCCAAAAAAAACGCCCCGGATGCGCATGATTTTGCTCGTCAGCTACAAGAATCTGCGAACCATTTTATGCCTCGAACGACTTTTGAGAAGGTGCGCCATTTTCTTTTTTCGATTGGATTTGCTCTTGTTGTCGCTGTCATTATTCGTCAAATGTGGTTTGAGCTCTATACAATTCCGACCGGGTCTATGCGTCCCACTCTCAAAGAGAGCGATTTTCTTGTTGTTTCCAAGACCGACTTTGGTTTGAACGTTCCTCTTACGACGTCCCATTTTTACTTTGATCCTTCTTTAGTGCAGAGGGGAAGTATCGTCGTGTGGACCGGGGCGAATATGGATATCCCGGATTCCGACACAGTCTATTTCTATTTATTTCCCGGGAAGAAACAGTTTGTGAAAAGGTTGATCGGGAAGCCGGGGGATACGCTCTATTTTTATGGCGGTAAAATCTATGGGATCGACCGAGAGGGAAATGAATTAACCGATCTTAGAGATCCAAAATGGTTTGCGTCTCTTGAGCACATTCCTTTCATCCATTTTGAGGGGAAGGTAGATGTATTGGGATCCCAGGGAAGAGGGGCGTATACGACCTCTGTGTTTCAGCAGATGGGTATTCCAATTGCAAAGCTTGCCACAAATGCTCTTGGGTTTATGAGCGGCGAGATGATGACGCAAAAGGGGAGTGAGCCGGTTTCCCATTATAGCGATCTTTGGGGATTTAAAAACTATGCGATGGCCCGTATTTTGACGCATGGCGAGTTAAAGCAGATCCATCCGAATGCTGAAAAGGATTTGGAATTGGGCGTTATGTATCTTGAATTAACGCACCATCCAAGTCTCAAAGAGGGGAAAGTGGTTAGAGATGAGATGAATCGAGTGCGTCCGGATTTGGGAACGAGCGTTTCGATTTTGCCATTGCAAAACGAGCATCTTGAGGCCATTGCAAACCACATGACAACCTGCCGCTTTGAAGTTCAAAATGGAATGGCCTATCGATTAGGGTTTAATAAGAAAGACGCCTACTATTCTCGGTTTTATCCGAAAATGGACAATGTCCCGAATGGCACGTATGAAATTCAAGATGGGAAAGTATTTCAGATATATCCGATGGGAATTGCTAAAGAAGTAGCTGTTGATCATCCGCTCTATAGTAAAGATCCGTCGCATATTCAGTTTTTATATAATTTAGGTATTGAGTTTTTAACCCAGTATATCCCTTCTAAAAACAATCGAATCTATCCTTCTCGCTATGCCTATTTCCGCGAGGGAGATTTAGTTCTTCTCAACGCTCCGATTGTTAAAAAAGATGACCCTGCGCTCCTCTCTTTTTTTAAAAATGAATCCCAGAAAAAACAGATGTCTACTTCTGTCCAGCCCTATCTTCCGTTTATTGATAACGGCGCTCCGATAACGACAGAAGGGAAAATTGATGCCGAGTTTATTCGGAAGTATGGTGTTGTGATTCCGGATAAAAAGTATCTTATGCTTGGCGATAACCATGCGATGAGCGCAGATAGCCGTCAGTTTGGGTTTGTTCCGGAAGATAATTTGAAGGGATCTGTAGGTTTTCTATTTTCTCCGCCGGGCCCAAGGTTTGGAACGTTGCCACAGCCGGCGCAGAATCACTTTGCTTTTCCCAATGTATTTGTTTGGGGTAGCGCAATCACAATTGCGCTCTCTTATGTCATCTATCGAAGAAGACAGAAGAAACGGGGATTTATTCTGCCAAAATAATTCCATCGATCTCAATTTTTTTGAGGCGGCAATTTTTTCCTGAAAGGATGCGAATATGACTTTTGGGAACAGAAAAATGAACAGAAAGTAGTTCGATTAATGCTTCGTTGGCTTTGCCTTTGTCTGGAGGCGCGTTGATCCGAACTTTTAGAATGCCGTCCGAAAATCCTTCCACGGCGTTTTTATGCGCGTTTGGAATGACTTTCACTGAGATCTTCATCGAGAGAGCTCAATTTTAGCCTCTTCTCCATTGAGATCTTGCAATTGCCCTTCGCAGGGCCCAAATTGAACGTGAACCGCTAAGACTTCGTGAGTGATATAATTTTCAAATCTATTAAAACACTTGCGAAGTCGATCTGTTGACTCTATCGTTATTTTGATTCGGTCGGTCACCTGAAAATCCATTTCTTTTCGCATTGTGTTGATTTTATTTACAATCTCGCGAGCAAGACCTTCTTCTAGAAGATCGTCATTTAATTCGGTATCCAAAGCAACTGTGAGATCGCCCTCATTGCCTGCAGCAACGCCTAGGTTTACCTTTCGCTCAATCTGCACATCGCCCGGCTCGATTTCTATATCCATGTCGCCGATTTTTACGATCAGATTTTGCCCGGAGGCTAAAGTGAGAATTTGTTTTCGATCAAAACCGGTGATGACTTTTTGGGCAAGGGGGATTAATTTTCCGATTTTCTTGCCGAGAACCGGAAAGTTTGGTTTGGCAACCCACTGGACGAATTTCGTCTCATCGCTATCGAAACAAATTTCTTTGACATTGAGTTCATCGGCAATCAGCTGCGTCTGCTTTTTAAGAGAGTCTAGAAGCTCACTGTTTGACGAAATGAGATAGGCTTTTGATAAGGGCTGTCTTACTTTGAGTTTGTATTCTTTTCTCAGCGAATGCCCAAGTCCTACGGCGCTTTGCGCGGCAGCTACTTCTTTTTCTAATTCTTCATTGCGCAGCTTTTTGTTGTAGGAGGGGAAAAGGCATAAATGCACAGACTCTTCCATTTCTTTCGTCTTAAGCTCTTGGTAGATTGCTTCTGCGATGAAGGGGAGGAAGGGCGCCGCAATTTTCGTAAGATCGAGCAAAACAGTGTAGAGAGTGGCAAAAGCCTCTCTTCGATCCGGCGTATCGGCATCTGCCCAAAATCTTGTTCTGCATCTGCGGATATACCAGTTTGTGAGGGCCTCAATGTATTGTACAAAGGGTTCAACAGCTTTGCTTAAGTCATAGCTTTCCATCGCGTTTTCTACGTCTTGGATGAGCTTTTGTGTGATCGATAGGAGCCACTGATCGATGAGCGCTTTAGATTTTTCTATCTCTGTTTTTGGTGTCCAATGATAGATTTTTGCATATGTGGAGAGGAAAACAAATGAATTCCACATAGGGATGAGCACCTGTCTTAAAATTTGCTCGACCCC
>CAZQNB010000025.1:13819-15668 GCA_964594545.1 uncultured bacterium
GTCCCTTGATAAAAGAGGGATCCTTGCTTTTTGAGATCGCGCATGATGTCTTTATCGGCATCTTTGACGAGAACGCCTGCATAGGGGGGGATTTCTTTTGTGAATCTTCCATTTGCATCGACAGGGCACACAAGTTCGATATTTTCCCGTTTACAGGCGAAAAAGTCGGTCTCGCCAAATGCGGGAGCTGAGTGGACAATCCCCGTTCCGTCTTCAGTGGAAACGCTATCTTCCAAAATGATCCGAAATGCACCGTCCTTTGATCGATCTGCGAAAAAAGGAAACAGCGGTTTATAGCGTAAACCGTTTAGTTTTTCGCCTGAGAATTTTTCGAGGACTTCACAGCCGTCTTTAAAGGTAGATCCAAGGCGCGCTTCTGCTAAAATATAGAGTTTTCCACTTTTGCTATCTTTGACTTTGACGTAGGTGTGTTTTGCTCCGACCATCAACGCGAGATTCGACGGAAGCGTCCATGGCGTTGTCGTCCATGCGAGGAAATACGTATCGGGCTCATCTGCTTTTTCGAAGGCAACAATAACGGACGGATCATCGACATCTCGATAATTTAAATTGGCTTCGAAATTTGAAAGGGGAGTTCCGAGCTTCATGGAGAAGGGCATGACTTTAAATCCTTCATAGACAAGTCCCTTGTCGAAAAGTTGCTTAAACACCCACCAAACGCTTTCCATGAAAGTGGGGTCCATCGTCCGATAGGTCTCTCTAAAATCAACCCATCTGCCCATTCGGTCGACAGTCTTTTTCCATTCAGATGTATAGCGTAAAACGATGCTTCTGCATTCTTCATTAAATGCGGCGATTCCAAATTCTTCGATGGCAGATGCGCCGGAGAGCTCTTTTGCTTTTTCGATCTCATTTTCAACCGGAAGGCCGTGGCAGTCCCAACCGAATCGTCTGGGAGCGCAAAACCCTTTCATTGTCTTATAGCGAGGGACTACGTCTTTAATTGTGCCCGCAAGTAAATGACCATAGTGGGGGAGGCCTGTGGCAAAAGGGGGGCCGTCGTAGAAAGAAAAGAGGGGGCGGTCTTTACGATCGTCGACACTGCGTTCGAAAATCTTATGTTTTTGCCAAAAGTTTAGAATGCGCTCTTCCCGTTTTGGGATGCTTTCGTTTGGGTTGAACTGGAAAATGGGATCACCTTTAAAAAAACACCCATTATAATGATCTGTCTAAATTTTGTCGCTTTCTTGTTGCAATGCTCTCATTATAAGAAGTTTGCGTAATCAATTTAGGATGAGGGTTTTGGGAAAAATAGAAGGGTGTGGTACAATGAGGGGTATGTTTCTTTACGTCCCCGCAAGGGTTGCAAGATACTTGTGAGTCTTGCGGGGGTGTCAAGGTTTCGACTTGGAAATGAAGCATGGGTGGCATGTAGAGGACAATCGTTGGCCTCTAAAAATAACCGATTAAATTAAACGACAAATCTAACGATTTGGAGCTCGCTGCGGCTTAATTGCCTAAGTGAGCCGGTGACCTGAGATCAGACCGAGAGTTTCAGATCGTCACCGTCATACATCTTGGTATGAACTAAGCTAAAGTGGATGATCCGGGGCTTGGATTCGAGATAAGGATTATCTAGTTGGTCCCAAGCGCTTCGCCTTTCGGCAAGACTAACTTATTTTAAGGTGATAAGCATGTAGTCATCGATGTGTAGTTTGCTAAGGACGAGAGTTCGATTCTCTCCACCTCCAAATAAAAACAGGGCCCGGTTTTTCGGGCCTTTTTCATAGATAAAATCAAACAAATTTCTGTACCGAAAAAATTCCGCAAACTTAGTCCATTTACGCACTGTTTACGCACTAGGCTGGACAAAATGGGGTAAAATATC
>CAZQNB010000025.1:15768-20954 GCA_964594545.1 uncultured bacterium
TTGCTTCTTAAGCTGTGAGTTAAACTGACTGGCTTTGGCGTTATGCAACCATCGGATATGCTGTGGCTCATTGAGATACGACCAGAAAGTTTCCCAGTTTTTGACATCTTCTGGTGTTAGATCTGATAGGTTAATTTCTATAGAGGAGATATTGGCATCCACTATTTTTTTACGCTTTTGATCGTCCACTTTATGACGATAAAAAATTTCAATAATGAGCGGTGAATCTCCCTTCTTCGCTAGTATGTCTGCCCTCATGCCATGCAGCTCTCTTTCTTGTTGTACAGAATCGAAGTTGATAATCTTCCCATCCTCTACAACAATTTTTTCTTCTGTATGCTTTATGCCTTTCGAGTCTTTTCCCGACACGCTCGCAATGAACTTCGGAAGCGTTATTCGCATTCTTTCCATTATAATTTGTTTGGCCGCTCGATGGACTGCGCCCTCGCCATCACATTCGTTAATAGCAAAGTGTTTGAAGTGATGCTGCTGTATAAGACCCTCATTGCTAGCAATTAGAGGGGATTCGCAATCTGGACACACGCAGTTGCATTTTTTGCCATTCTCTACTTCAGAAATATGGACAACCTTGTTGTTTTTATTCAGAGCGAAAGCCATTTTTACTGTCATGTTGATTGAACCTCTTTAATGCAGATCCTTGTGCTTTGCTTAAGTGCTACTTTATCGCTTGTTTTCATCTCCAATCATACCTTTTAGGCTTCGTTGGCTAGCATTTGTCAGGAGAATGTCACGCAACAGGGATTTCTTGGAATCCTAGAACATTTTTTAATTACTGTGACTGGTGTGACGATCGTGACGTATTGGGAAAATCAATCACGGATACGAAAATCGTATTCGTGACAACGTATTACTTTTTCTTAGAGTGCGCAAATATTGCGTAAATCCAGTTATTGAAATCTTATGTAAAGTTGAAACATAAGAACTTGTGATATGACGGTTGTGAGACTAGTAGTCTCTTGACTATCAAGTTATAAGTATTTGTGTTTCAGATATCTGTAGTGTTTTATGGATCGAATTTACGCAGTATTTACGCATTCTAAGAAAAAATATGCATCGTGCCTTGTTTGATTTTCTTTAAAGGTCCTTATCAAAAATTGATTTGAGTGTTGAGAAATTGGGGCCATGTGATATATTACATATCACACAAATCTTGGTAAGAGTATGGAAGAGAAAATTCAGCGTACATTTGTTCGTCAGCAGGCGTATATTAAGTTGCGGAACTGGATTTTGGAAGGAACGCTTGCTCCAGGAGTACAATTGCGGGACAAAGATTTGGCCGAACAATTGGGCGTCAGTCGAACTCCAGTCCGAGAAGCTCTGCTGCGCCTCGAAGATGAAGGCCTAGTTAAAACTAAGCCCAATTGTTCAACTCTTGTCAGCTCGATAGATTTCCATAGTGCCTTCCATCTCTATTCCATTGTGTGGACATTAGAAAAGCTAGCATTAAGCCAGGCTTTCGGGTTTATTGCTGAAGATCACATCAAAGCTATGATCGAAGCTAATGAACGTTTTCTACAAAAAATGAAGATTAAGGATCGTTTGGCCGCATTAGATGCAGATCATGATTTTCATTCTATTTACATAAGACTTTCTCAAAACCAAGAACTAGAAAAAATGATCTCGGAAATCAAAACCAAATTGAAGAGGTTGGATCTTTATTACTTTGATAAAGTAAAAGACGCTGCGCTCTCCTATGAAGAACACAAGCAGATTATAACAGCCTTCAAACAGAAAGATCTTGCCCTAGCCATTAATGCAGTTGAGAATAATTGGAAAAACAGTTTTTCCCGTTTTAAACTCTAGAGGAATTATATGTTTGAAAATAAATTGGTAGCAGTCATGAATGAGAAGATTGATCCCGGCATTATCATGAACGCATTAGCGCATATGTGCATCGGATTTGGTTCTAAGATCGGGCAAGATTCTTTGCGTCTGACAAACTATATCGATGCCGAAGGAGGACATCATCCTGATATCTCTGAAATGCCATTTATGATTCTAAAGGCCAATTCGAATAAGATCAGGCTCTTAAGAAAAACAGCGCTTGAGATGGAGATTCTATGCGTCGACTTCGTCGATACTATGACAATAGGAACCTATGCAGAGCAATTAGAACGGACAAAACAAGTAAAAGAAGCTGATCTTATTTATTACGGGATCGTCCTTTTTGGAAAATGGGATAAAGTCTCCGAATTAACTCGAAAGTTTTCATTGTGGAGGTAAAAATGAAATTCAAAATATTCGCTTTATCTATTTTGATCACTGTTCAAAATTTTCTTTCGGCAGAAGAAAAACCTGTTGTTATTTTTTTGAATGGAACAAGTAGCGCAGGGAAAAGTAGTATTGCGAAGCAGATCCAGAAGTTATCTCCCAATCCTGTTATTCATACAGGCCTAGATGATTTCGCACTCATGCTTCCCTCTAGCTATATCATCCATGGAGAGCGGGCGGAACAGGGATATCAATTCATCCAGGAGCCAGGTCCTTCTACGACGATCCAAATGGGTCCTATTGCCAAGCGTCTAGCACGGGTTAAACATCAATCAATGAAATCTTTTTTGGAGGAGGGATTTAGTTTGATCGTTGATGAGGTCCTCCTCACAGAGGAGGAGTTCCAAGAATATGTAGAACTCTTTCATGATTATCGTGTGTTGTTTGTCGCAGTAAAACCTCCGCTAGAAGTGGTTGAGGAGAGAGAAAAAGCAAGAGGAAACCGGATCTTGGGCCTTGCTCGTGGCTACTATGATCTGACTCATCAGGAAAAAAATTACGATCTTATCATCGATTCAGCAAAGACAACTCCAGAAGAGTCAGCTCAAGCTATTCTCAATTTCCTCTCTAATCAGCCTGATTTGAAGATCTTTCAGTCGCATAATCAACGTTAAATTAGAAACGGTAATCCATTGCCAACGGTTTGATAGACTTTTTCCTATTTCAAGTCTGTCGTTTCTCACGGAATTTGGGCAACAACCTGTTGCCTGATTGTAAAATTGAGAGTTTGGGCGATAAACTGTTGGCTTATTGCAAGATCAAAACATTACTGTGGCCGTGAGTCAACGCTGTGACACAAACTCTCTATAGGTCACTGGTGTCACAAATGTCACAGCAATATAACACGAGGATTTGCGTCAGTTTTCTCTAGATCGAATGCGTAAAAAGATCACTTCTGTTACAACTGTCGCATGAAGAAATTACTCACTATCTTATTGTTTACCGCTGTTTCCATCCATGCAGAAGTTAGGGTTGTCCAACAGCTAGAGCCTCTCGAACAGGCGTACGGGAGCTGCAGTCAGGATACTGTCGCCCTGTTCAATGGCGAACAAGTGAATAGCTTTTCTTCGGTCATTGCATTGGCAAAAAAAAATGGAGCATGGCTGATCGCTCTATCAAAAGATCCATACCATGAAGACTTAGCGAAATTTGATCAAATTATTAAAACAGATGCACCCTCATCTGGGTCCGCCCTTGAAGAATATTTTGAGACATTGACCATTTATCCAAGCGTTGTCATTTTTGCCGATACTCGAGAAGATCAGGCCCAAAGTATCCATGCCATCTGCGCAAGAAGGAATATGCCTTGCGCCGCGTTTTATCTCGTCAGCCCTTGATTTTGCATGATGAGACGGTGTACTTGGGAGTGTACTCAAAAGATTGTTCGTTTGGTCGCAGAGATTTTTTTGGCATCACGGATATAAATTGTCGCAAGGACTGCACCTTCGTAATCAACGAACCATCATATCGTGGAAACGAGTGTGATGGGGGAAAGGACGAAGATAAACCCCATGCTTGCCGTGAACAACAACAGCGAAAAGTTTGCGAGCTTCGGCGATTGCAATCGCTTGAATTCGGGTGATCCATTTTTTAGTGCCTTTTGCAGATTGCACTAGAAATTCGGTGGCTTTGTGTTTTGAGAATTTTACGCCGACAATTTGGTCTTTTGCGGGTTCTAATGATTCATCTCCAGAAAACCATCCCTCATGTCGTTCTATTGCATAGAGAAGTTTTTCGTATTCTTCCGCATTGAGAGAGCTGATTTTACGCTCCATATCGAGTTTTGAAATAATGCGAAGGTCTTTTCTGTAATCGATTACTTCTTGGGAGTCCGGAATGTCATCTTCTATAATACCCGTATAACGCCTTGGAAACTGATTAATAGTCAATTTGATATAATTTTCTGTTTTAAGCAGAGTTGCAAGCGCGCGTTTCCCTGTTTCATAATCAGGGAAAACGGCAAAACAGAGCTTTTTCTTAGGTTTTGTTGGGTGAGGATAGCATGCAAAGCCGATAGCGCCATGCGCTTTAGAAAAGTCGCTGTGGGTGATATTGCCGGGATTTTGGTGTCTCCAGGATTTAGTGCCTCTGGGCGGATTTTTCGCTTTTGGGTCGAGATGGCGGGTTATACTATTGCCATCTTTATCATGATAGGTAATGGAGCGATCTGCATTCCCTTCAGCTTTAATCCAAATGTGCTTCTTGTCGGTCATCATAAAACCATATTATATTTATGGTGATTTTACGATTTTTTGATGTAGACTGCAATATTCTGAATTATTTTAAATGCTCTATCTTATTATTTATCATTACGACTTCAGTTCGGTGGTGCGCTGTTATTGCGTGAAATAATGATCCTGTTATCGCAACATGTTTATTAAGAAGATGTTGCGCATCCTTTGAGCTAACTGCGACTTGAATTTCAGAGACGTTGTCCTCAGGATCGTTCCAACTATTTTCTTTAGAGGGAATGTCCCTTACGTGGATAGGAGAGTCGAGGTGTAAGACAAAGATATGTTCCGGAGCATCTCCCATTTCCACACTTTCATATTCGGGGGGACCTGGGCAGATGTTCTCGCACAGGATGCCAGTAAGTCGGACGATATCCGGTTCATAGGGAACTGTGGCAATGATTTCACTAAGTAGAGGAATTACGAAACAAAGGGTTGGTACCCAAGCAAGAAGAAATGTCATTGTGAGGCCTTTACTGAAGGTTTTCAGTACAAAATAGCATGAGTAGGAAAATTTTGACTAATCAAAAGTTCTGAATCTTTTTACTCCAGTTTCATTTAGTCTAGTGCGTAAAAAGTGCGTAAATACGGATAAAATTCAGCATACTCTGTCTATGAGAATTCAGTCCTCATCCTCCAGTGTTCGATTCTCTCCACCTCCAA
>CAZQNB010000026.1:0-20060 GCA_964594545.1 uncultured bacterium
AACCCTCCTATCGCCCAACTTTTGAATGACGTTCGGTATAGAAGTACTATATAAGAGATGGCCCAGGTTTTTCTTGAGTTTTTTCTAGTTAAAAGTTCTAATTAGGGTCGATTGCCTGCAAAAGTACAAAAGCACGGGCTTTCGACTCGCTTCTCCAGAAAGGAGTTCGGTCACCGGCAAAATAAAAGACCTCCTTTAAAAGAAGGGGGGATTTGAAGGCGTCCTCTTATATTTAACCAAGGTTTTTATGACTAAAGAAGTAGTGAAGCACCGTAAAGATGAAAAGAAACAGCCCACATTAACACCAAAAGAACGTAAGCAAAAGAAGCAAGAAAAGAAGCAGAATAAACAAAAATAAACAGGTGTTCAAGTTCGCTTCGGCAAGCGCGGCCCGCCCTTGCCCTTGGCTCTATGCCGCTCGTGATTGAAGAATTAGCTTTTAGTCGACGCGCCCGCAAGGTGGGTTAATCCACCCGCACCTAAAAGTCGATTCTTCAATCACAAGCGGTATAATGGCTTTAAGAAGATTTTCTCATCGGAGATCCCAGAAAGCCAGCTCTGCCTTTTTTGCGGATGTCCAGACTTGATCGGGACAGGAAGCGGTGATGAGTTTGTGGTTTTCCAAAGGTAATAGGGAAGAGACTCTGCCTGGATGGCCGGCTAATGTAAGCACGCTGTCTTTTTGTCTAACATCCCAAAGTTTAACAGTGGCATCATCTGCACAACTGGCCAACACCTCCCGATCTATATTAACAACAGACCAGGTTCTTCCTCGATGTTCTGTAAACTTCGCAATTTCTGTTGCAGTTGTGATATCCCTGACTCGAACAGAGCCATCAAATACAGCAATAGCAACGAGGTTAGGGGCCTCTGTAAGAGGCTGAATCGCTGAAATAAACGGTCGTTGCAAACTTGTGCGCCGAGTGTCTTTTTCTGATTGTATCACCGCTGTTTTGGTCCAAGCAGAACGGTTGCCTTCCCAAATTTCTAATTCAGTTCCGGTCGCTGCAAGTACCTGACGATCACTTAAGGGATGTAGACAATAAACCCAATCGCGCTGGCTTGTTTTACAGCTAGAATATTCTTCTTCTTTTTGTAAATTATAGCGGGTAAAACCGGTAGGCACACCAATCAAAATTTCATTTTCATTCAACGCCGCAAGGCACGTGATTCGCGTTTGATTTCTATCTTTACAGCCTGCTACAAGTTCTTTTGGTTCGTGTTGAAAGGTTCTTGTTATGTCTCCCACTTTATCATGTACAAACAGAAAACCATGTCTCGTCCCGCTAACTAAGCGATTGTGTGGAAGAGACGATAGAGCGGTAATCCATTTACGATAATCAATCTTCTCTCTTTTCGCTTCTTGCGAGACTTGCGAGATAAGTCTGCCGGAAAGATCCCAAACCTTGAGAGATCCGTCTTTTGATCCACTCGCAAAACAGTTTTCAGAGACCTTAATTAAACCATGGATATCATCTGTATGCGCATTTTCAATGACGTGGGTTTTTCTTGGGATAGGCTTCTCACCCACAGGTAGAGGAGGCTGTATTCTAGCTGGATTGATCATAAACAGTAATTCCTATAGATAAAACGCCAAATATGGATTCTTTTTCTTTGTATTCCGGAAAGGCATGATAGATCGCAATCGCCTCTTCTAGCCGATGAATTCCAGGTAAACAAGCTGTTAATCCCTCCGTTTGCAGCATCTCTGCAAACGAGGGATAAACGGTCAATTTAGTGATTTGAACATCGACATAATCTTCCGCCCGCTTCTCATGGTGAAACCGGATGATTTGCCCAACGGTCAAATCTCGATACTTAGGTTGAAAAAGTCTCCCTTCGACTGTTTTTTTTCCAAGACGAATCAACTCTAAATAGGCAGCTTGCAGTCTTGCTGAAAACATAGAAGCATTACTCTCTTGGTCTCTTGCGATCTACAATCTGTGCCGCCGCAGGTCGAGCAGGTTTTGGATCCACTGCCAAATGCAATGCCACTACGCCGGATTGAGCTGCTCTCTCTCTATATCCAGGAATTCGATCATAGACAGCTGTCGCTTGTTCTAAAGTAGGTGCTTCCGGCAAACACTTTTCAAAACCTTCTTGACAGAGCATTTCACGAAAAGAAGCATACGAATTAATTGTCGTAATATGGCAATGCACTTCACCCTTGTGGTTGAAGAATCGAAACCCATCCCCAGGTTTCACATGTTGGAACATACCCGCATTAATTCGGCCCTCAATTGTTTTTCTCCCTTTTGCAATCTCTTCTACATAAGGATGTTTGAGAGTCACATCGCGATAGATTGTTTGTCGCGCAGGAGGTGGAGTCGGCACAACAGGGGGTGGAGTCGGCACAACAGGAGGCTGCGCAGACGGTAATAATTTTTGTAAAACGTATTCTGTAACGCCTTTTTTATAACGGTCATTACACGCTTGGATTACTTCGAAGGAGTGTTTCTTAAAAAACGCAAGAGCGTCCGGTTTGCTTTCGCTTACAGTAACGTGCACAGCGTGAGCGTTTGCCTCGCGCGCTTTATCAAACACTCGCGAAAGGAGTTGTGAGCCGAAGCCCTTTCCGGAGTTTTTTTCTGGATCAATCACTAACAGCGTTTTGATTTCTAAACTGTTGGGAACGCCTCCATACTGAGTACATTCATTGCTCGGTTGGTCTTTATGTACCAATAGCCCTTTTGGAGAGGCTCCTTCATATAATAGGCGACACGTGCGATTCTGTGCGCGTTCGATTTTTTCCACAGCTGAATTCTGCGGACCATAAATGGGAGTCAATATATTCTGAAAAATTCCTTTCACAATCTCCATTTTTTTAGGATCTTTGCGTACCGGTTCAAATCTGCAGTCAGTAGAACTATTTAGTTTCGGGGTGATTTGTAATGTCATGGTTATTTTCCAATTAAATAAGGGAAAAAGAATAAACTAAAGATCCATTTATGTGCAAGGGAATATGCGATCAGCGCAGCAGTGCCCGCTTCCAGCGGGAGCTTCTGCTGAGAATTAAAGATTGACACTTGATTGGGTATCTGATATAAGCCTTCTCAAATTTATTTCCCTTCACGATGAAGACTCTGCACGTTTTTCCTTTTATCCTGAGTTCCTATTGCGAGGCGCCCGTGTCTGCAAAATTAGTTGATATCCAAGAAATCATTCCTTCCGTACAAATAGAATTGATGTATGCGCGGGAAGATAATTTTACGGGTCAGGTCGTATATGACTTTGATCGCTGCTTATTGTTAGAGGCTGCAGCTCTTCGCTTAAAAGATGTGCAAACTGAATTAGAAAACTTAGGGTTAGGGCTGAAGATTTGGGATGGATTTCGCCCGATGGCGGCACAATGGAAATTTTGGGAGATTCTCCCGGATGAGCGCTATATCAGCGATCCGAGAAAAGGGGGGCGGCATACACGGGGCACTGCGGTGGATTTGACGATTGTAACTCAAGATGGACAAGAACTGGAGATGCCGACCGGTTTTGATGATTTTAGTGAAAAAGCGCATCGCGATTATATGGGAGCCTCTCCCGTGGCGATCAAAAATCGGGAACTTTTACAGGGTGTAATGGAAAAGCACGGATTTATTGGTCTTGCTTCCGAGTGGTGGCACTTTGACTTTTTAGGATGGGAAACTTACCCTCCAATTGAATAAAAAATGAAAATTCGAATTTTTCTTTTGTCGATATCTCTTATCTTTCTCACGGGCTGTTCTTCCCTTCGAGTTGTGCCTGAAGAGTATGTAGTTATTCCCGATTTTGAGCCGAAAAAGCCGGTCGGCGTGGCTCTGGTTTTGGGGGGGGGAGGCGCTAAGGGGCTTGCTCACTTTGGGGCCATCTGTGAGCTTGAAAGAGAGGGGATTCGCCCTGATCTCATCATTGGGTGTAGCGCAGGAGCCATGGCTGGAGCTTTTTATGCAGATCAGCCCGGATTAAACGAAGCGATCGAAACTTTAATGAATTTAAGAAGAGGGGATGTCCTCGATTATTCCTTTGCCAATCCGATTTTGGGGGTTGTTCACGGGGATTTGCTCCAGAGTCTAATGAAAAAACTCCTTTTTTCGCAGACATTTGAGGAATTGCAAATTCCTTTAATCGTAGTCACGACCGATCTGATGACAGGGGATGTGGTTGAGCTTTCAAGTGGGGATCTTTCTTCCGCGATTCGAGCCTCTTGCGCAGTTCCGGGAGTCTTTAAACCTGTATCTCTTTACGGCCGTGTTTGTGTAGATGGGAGCGCTTCATGCCCGATTCCTGTGGATATCGCAAAGAAATATGGAGCTAAATTCATCATTGCCATTGATTTAAGCGACAGACTTCCGACTAACCTTCCGAAACATTTACTCGGTGTTACGAAGCGAAGTCTTGAGATAGGCTATCGGAAGTTTGTTGAACAGTCTCTATTACAAGCTGACGTCGCCATCCGGATGAACTTTGATGATGTAGGAATTTTTAACGACGATTTAAACGAGTGGCTCTATGAACAGGGGCGTCTTGCGGTTCAAGAACGGTTGCCGGAAATCCAGAAAAAGCTAGCTGATTACCAAAAATCTGCCATCAATCAAGAATTTTTCCACAAGCAGCGTCTCCACTAGGGTTCTTTTCTTTAGCGTTTTAGGGGAGGTTCTTGTCCGGTTGTGTCGAGTTGACTCTGGTTAATCGTGTCGAGGGCTAGTTTCGGGATATTTAATGGAGGAATTGGGGTAGGCGGAGGACTGTTAAAGGGTCTGCAGGAAGCGTTGGTTGGTGGCACAGACATAGGTTAATCTTCTTTGTTTTATATGGTTTTTGACGATATGAGATTTTTTTCTACCTGATCTAGCAGAGAGTTTAATATGTTCAAGTCAATAGGAGCGCCCAAATTCTCCATTTCTCTTAGCATTTCTATGTATATAGCCATAATTTTTTTTGTGGGACCTAAGTCATATGAGTCTCTAGTTGCTAGGGTGAAGCATCTATCAATAACCGGTGTGGAGATCTCTCCTAAACTCGTAGGATCCTTTCTATGTTCTAAAATCGCTTCCGATATTTTTTGTGCAAATTGGAGTTCATTCTCAGTTGTGGGTTGTTTAGTTACTGTAGTAAGTGCGGCGTGTGTTCGTTGAATAGAGGCGCTGGTTGTTGAAATCATATGTTTTTTTTGTATGGTTGTATTGGTTTGGATTTTGTATTTGTTTTATTCTTCCGGTCGCATGATGGGGAAGAAGAGTATATCGCGTATGGATTCTGCGTTGGTAAATAGCATAACGAGACGGTCGATCCCAAATCCGATCCCCCCCGTTGGTGGCATCCCTTGGCAGATCGCTTCGATAAATTCTTCATCGAGAGGAGCGGCTTCGAGATTCCCTTTCTCTTTTTGCTCAGCTTGCTCAACTAAAAGAGTTCTTTGTAGCTCCGGATCGTTAAGCTCTGTATAGGAATTGCACATTTCCCTTCCTAAAATAAAGCTCTCAAATCTTTCCACAAGGCGCTCTTTTCTTAAAAGGGGGTCCCGATGCAATTTGCAAAGGGGCGTTGTTTCAATCGGATGGTCGATGATGTGGTGCGGCTGGATCAAGTGCGGCTCGGCAAGCTCTCCAAAGAGAAGCGCAATCAGGTGGCCTCGAGAGAGGTTTTTCACATCTTTTTCTTCGGCTTTCGTTTGTTTAATGAGGTAAGCGCGCATTTCCTCTTCAGACATTTGATCTACATCGATGTGTACGTAGGTTTTTATCGCTTCTTTCATCGATAGGCGCTTCCAAGGAGCTTTTAGGTCGATCACTTGCGCTGTCGACTCATCGCCGGAACAGACACGGATTTTCGTATCGCCAAAGAGCTCAAGGGCAAGGCTCTCAAACATGTTTTCAGCAAAGCGCATCATGTCATGATAATCCCAGCCGGCTGCGTAAGCTTCCAGCATGGTAAATTCCGGATTGTGGGTCTTATCGATCCCTTCATTGCGAAAGACTTTGCCGATCTCAAATATCTTTTGCATCCCGCCGACAATGAGTTTTTTCAACGGGATCTCTAGAGAGATACGAAGAAACATGTCTTGGTGATGGGCATGGAGATGCGTTGTAAAGGGACGCGCTGCAGCTCCTCCATAGATATTTTGCAAGACCGGCGTTTCGACTTCCTCAAAATCATTCGAGGTAAAATATTTTCGGATATTCAAGAGAATGCGCGATCGAAGACGAAATCTTTCAAGAGACGCAGAATCTGTAATGAGATCGAGCCACCGTTTTCGATATTTAATTCCTTTGTCTGCAAGTCCGCTGTGTTTGTCCGGGAGAGGAAGGAGAGATTTGCAAAGAAGGGTCACTGTTTTTGCAAAAATAGTCAGTTCCCCTTTTTGGGTGCGGAAGATATTGCCTTCTACGCAAAGGATATCGCCGAGGTCGAGTTTTTTTTCGATGAACTTGATGTGGCTAAGCTCTTCTGAAGGCTCATATCCCGAAACTTTTGTGAGGTCGCGGTTGAACATGATTTGGATTCTGCCTGTTTCATCTTGGATCTGCGCAAATGCGTTTTTCCCCATCGCGCGAAAAAGAACAAGCCTTCCTGACACGCAAACGCTTTGTGTATTGCCGGATGCTGCATCATCGCTGTGGCCCATCTCTTTTCCCTCAAAGTGCAGGGTGATGGCAACTGTTTTTTCTGTTGGCTTGTGTGTCGCGGGGAAGGGGTCAACGCCAAGAGAACGGATCTCTGCAAGTTTACGGCTTCTATTTTGAAATTCTTCGTGTGCGTGGTATTCAGGCGCTATTGGATCCATTTTCCCTCTAAAAATACCTCAGAATAGTCGGTTTTACCCTTTTTGTACAGGACGTTTTTTCTTGGATTTAGTTGATCAATCAGGTAGTATTTTTTGGGTATATGTCCATACAATTAGGTACACCTCCCTTTTCGGAACGTCAACGGGTCATCACACAAATAGTTCAGTTGCGTCAAGATCAAACAGGCTGTTTTGTCCTCAAAGACAAAGAGAGTGGAGAGGTGCATTCTCTAGAAGTTGGGGTGCCTATAAAAGAATTATGTCGGGATCAAAGCTTGCCTATTGGGGTCATTGCAAAACGGGTATTGGATCATTTAGTAGAGAGTACAGAAAAATTAGGAAACCCCGGGAAAAATTATGAGGCTGCGTTTGAATTAAAACCTGCCGGAGTCGTCTTTAAGTGGTGTTTTTCATATCCTTAATTCAAGACTTGGAAGCAAAGGAGGTGGATATCTTCCTTCAGCTCTTTTCTCTTAATCACAAAAGAGATTTCTTTTTGGAGCATGGCAGACACTGTTTCCACTCCATCTTGGGCGAAGATTTTGAGCACTTTGAGAAGTAAATCCATGATCGCTTTTGGGTTTTTATAAAAGCTCGATATCCCATGATTGTAGAGGAAAAAGAGGTCTCCCGATTGGACTTTTACGGCAGATTCTGCAGAGTCTAAAAACCTTTTTTTAGTCATGGACCAGACAAAGGGTTTGATCGGTCCTTGCGCATAGAGCGTTGATGTGGCAAGGTCTAAGGAAAGCGTGGTCGACGGCTCCATTTCCTTAGGCCTAGACGATTGGGTCAGCAATTGATACATCCCTTCAAACCCTTCTTCGACCGCTTCTTCTAAGTGAATTTGAAAAAGATCCGCCCTTTTCGTTTTGGGAAAATTGAGGAGGATCCCTTGCGGATTTTCAGAAAAGAAGGTAATGGCTTTAATCGCAATTGCATCAGATCTGCAATCATCAATATTCTTTTGGAGCATTAAATGCTGCAAGAGCATTGCGCACTCATACTCTCCATACATTCTCTCTCTTAGAAGAGCGTTTTCTTTGAGGCGATTGATGTTTTCAAGCAAGCATTCGCTCATGATATTGAGCGTTCCTGCAAGTTCCGCAATCTCTTTCGGCCCTTCTGCCGGAATCGATTCTCCGTATTTCCCTGCGGCAAGCTCGAGCGCCGAATTGTTGAGCCTTTGAATCGGGCGGGAAATTTTGTTCGCAATCATAAAGAGCGTTGCCACCATCGCGATGATTGTGACCCCAGCGCTTAAAATAATGAGCAAAAGGCATTCGCGGAATTTTTCATCGATGAGGTTCACATTGATGTCTGCTGCCATAAGTCCCATGATATGTCCGGATCTGTCGTAGATCGGGGCGTATCCGGTCATCAATTTTTCTCCGCTCTCAGATTTGTAAATCGATGTGATATGAGGGTTTTTAGAAATCGACGCGATGGAGGGGGAGTGGATGGGAAGAAAATAGAGGTTGCTCACGGTGAGTTCTTGCTCGAGAGTATTTAACAGATAGTGGCGCGATTTTCCGTTTTGTTCGATATCTTGCGGATCGATGAGCGCAGCTGTTGTGACAACCGCTGCTTTGAGTCTAGCCCGGAATCCTTCCACAATCTCTTGGTACCAATTGTAGGAGAGAAGTGTCGACACAAGCGCGATGCTGCCGATAAGCGTGGGGAGGAGAAAAAGGAGGAATCGGGTCCGGATTTTCATGCGCGCGCTGTTTCCTTAAAGATGCAGGTGAGTTGCTTTGCATACGATTGCAGGAGAGCTACAGCAACGGATGGACATTCCGATATGATCGAGAGGAGGTGGCTTCGAGAGAGGGAAAGGAGGATTGTGTCGGTTTTGCAGATAGCTGCATACGCTCTTGGCTGCTCGTTAAACAGGGATTCATCGCCAAAATAGTGTCCGTTGTTGAGCTTTGCCAAAACACGACTTTTTTCATCTAAAATTTCTACCTGCCCCTCAACAATGAAATAGATCCGATTTGCCACTTGTCCGGTAGAAAAAATCTTTTCATCTGCATCGTAGTCGTCTTCATGGAGCTTTTCAGCAATTGCGAGGAGAAGCTCGAGCTCAAGCTCGTTGAAGAGGCGGATTTTTTTTAAGAAAAAGGCTTTCTCAATTAGACTTTTCATGATTCCAGTAGCTCATATGCATATTGATGGAAGGTTTCGTCTGAATGTTTCATCAGCTCTCTTAATTCTTTTCTCCAATTGGGCATTTGGAGTTTTGTTTTCAAACGGACTGCCACGATTTTATCAAAGAGAAGGGGAGAATCGTCGAGTTTGTCGAGCAGCTCAGAAAGGGTAAGTTTAGGAAAATCCCCCTGCCAGCTCAGGCATGCGGCCATTTTTTCTTCAATGGGAAGATCGTCGACTAATGGCGCAATCAAGCGGAAAATACGAGCGTCGCAGGTTCTTTCCAAACTTTCAACAGCATGAGAGTGGATCTTTGCGTTTCTGTTATGAAGCGCCCGAACAAGAAGTTCAGGATCTTCAAGAGATCCGGAAGCGCCGAGAAGGTGGATGACAAAATCGATGACCGATTGATACCCCGCCAAAAGGGCGCTTTGGAGCATGGATAGATCGTAAAGCGGATATTGCTTTTGAATGGTATGGGCAAAGTAGAAATAAAAATAGGCTCGATCAATTTCAATATCGAGAATATCGGGGAGAATCGCTCTAAGCTGGGGAAGGGCAAGTCTTGCCAAAATTTTGCCAGCCAAAATACGCGCTCTTTCGGGAAGCGCTATATCTTTTGTCAATGTCAAAAGAAGAGGGACGATTTTAAGCCCCATCTGGATAATGATCTCTTCTGTCCTTCGCCTTTCGCTGGGACGGAAATAGACGCTGGCCAAGAGAAGGTCTTTGATCGATGTCGAATCGGCAAGTTTGCCCAGCGCATCGAGAAGAGAAATGCGCAAAAGGTGATCTCTGGAAGTTTCCAGTTCTTCAATGAGCCGCGGCGCGTGGCGGGTGAGATTTTTACTTGCTTGGGCAGAGATTGTTCTTGCTGCCGATCTTTTGACAAGAGTCGATTCATGGCCGAGAAAGGGGAGGGCTCTTTCGGCAGATTCCGTTGTGTTTTCTTCTGCCAAAATATCGAGCGCCATTCCAATCTCATCGATCCTGCTTGATTTTAGCATGAGGTCGAGTTTTTTCGAGGCGATTGTCCGATTTAAGGCGGCGTTGTCAAGAGATGGATTGGCAAGCGATTTCTTGAGCGTTAAGATAGCAGCGCCCCGTAAAAAAAGATCGCTATGGTCTAAATCATCTTCCGCTTTTTCAGGATGATGGAGCCCCTTTTTAGCAAGGTAGAAATTGGCGTGCTTGGCAAGCTCCGGAGAATCGCTTTCGTGAACCCACTGATCGATCGCTTGGAGGACGTGGGCGTGGCTATGAAACGGGGTGTTGTCGAGAAGGCGTAGCAGTTGGATTTTTGCAAGAGTTCCAAATCTTCTGGCGATATTGAGGATTTCATCGAGAAAAGAGACATCGCCGATTTCGAGAAGCGTTTTGGCGCCAAGCAACTGCATCTCTTCTCTGGGAGAGCGAAGCGCATTTAAAATCTCTTTCTTGGCCTCCTTTTGCTCTCGTCTCGACATCGAGTGGATCCACCCTTTGAGCTTTCGTTCGAAGTGGAGCGCGTTTTCTTTCAGGTTATTTAAAATAGCCGATGAGTAAACGGATCTAACAACAAGGGCAAAACCAAGGACTAAGAGGGTTAAAAAGAAGCCAAGCCACCTGCCGCTTTCATGGAAAGAGAAGAGGAGGCAGGAGCTAATTAACATCCCAATAGGTTCGAAAAATGATCCAATGATGATGCGGACCTTGGATTTGAGTTTTGAGGGGACCGCATTGGACATCAAGTTCATATTGTTATCGTCGAATGTGTATAAAATCCCTTCGCTTGCAACGAGACCCAAAACAGCAAGAGTAAGGCCGTCGCCCAAAACCCATCCGGAGTAGACGGCTAAATAAAATAGAGGCGTGATTAAAATCGCGTTGTTAAGACCAAACCTTCGGACCGAGCGGTTGTAGAGGAACATCCCAATGATGATGTTTGCAAAAGAGATGAAGGCTCTGCATTTTCCTAAAAACTCGGCAATTTTCCCCTCTCCCATGGTTTGGGATGTGGCTGCGAAGGTTTGCCCAAAAGTTTCCATGAAATTGAATTCTGTCACGGTTAAAATGAGCTGGGTGGAAAGGCCCATGAGGAGGAGAAAGATTACAAAGCGGGAGCTGAGTAAGAGTTTGCAGGTCGTTAAAAAGGAATCTCTGCTCGCAGAAAAAACGCCTTCCGTACTGTCGTCGTGAATCGCTTGCGATTTGAGGGCAATTCGCCTAGCTTCCACCATCCCAAAGAGGATTGAAATGCTGGCCATTGTGAGCAGCGCAGGAAATCCCACTCTATCCAGTAAAATATTGATGGACGTCCCGGAAATAATTGCGCCGATTGAGTAGGCTGCGTTGTAGATGGCATACACTCTTTTGGCGTCTTGGAGGTCGTGGTATTGGTCTGTAAAGGTCCAGGATATGGGGATCATGACGATAAAGAACATTTTTGAGGCGATTTTCATCGCATACCAAAACCAATCAGGGGGGGACGATCCGACAAATAGGGCCGCCGCAACGCAGATGGATGCGCCAAGAGCTAACGCTATCATCAAAATGCGATAGGGGCTTTTGGTTTTTAGGCTATACAAGACAAGCGTTGAGACGAGAATCATGGCAACGGCAATGCAAAGATAGACTCTGGGGAAGAACTCAGCCCCGATTTTTTCAAGAAATAGCCCGTCGGAAAGTGTATCTAAGCAGGAGCTCCCAAAAGCCCAGAAAATAGCGAGCCTGGCAAATCGGAGGGCTTGTGTCCCTTCTCCGGCATAGACACCAAAGACTTTTCGAAAGATTTCTTGCATTACCGCCTAAGTTAGAAATTTATAATCAGATTTATATTCTACTCCAATGGGGGATTTAATAGAAAAAAAGAATCTTTTTTCTGGAGGAAAAAACAGGTTCTTTTTATATCTGAGATATGAAGATTACAGATTCTCATATTGGATTTATTGGATTTGGGCATATGGCCCAGGTGATGGCGCGCGCGATAGAGGAAGCAAAACTCATCCCCCTCTCTCATGTGTTTTTTATTCGGCGAGACCCCCATAAAATGAGGGAAAATGAAAAGAGCTTTGGGCTTACCTCCACCTCTTTAAAAAATCTTGTAGAACAGTCCCAAGTTTTGATCCTTGGCGTCCGTCCTAATCAGACCGAGCTTGCTCTTAGGGAGTTACGGGGATTTGATTTAAAAGGAAAGCTTCTCATTACGGTTGTTTCCGGGGTTACAATCGCAGCGTACCGGAAGGTTTTGGGCTCTGAAATTCAGATTGTCCGCGCAATGCCGAATATCGCATCGTCTGTAGGCGAAGGGATGAGCGTTTTGAGTTTTGATTCCTCTACAAGCTCGGATCATAAAAGTTTTAGCCGCCTTCTTTTTTCCTGTATGGGCGGGGTGCTGGAGTTGGATGAATCTCTCATGGATATCTCCTGCGGAATTGCAGGCAGTGGTCCCGGTTTTGTTTTTCGCTTGATCCAAGCGATGGCTTTAGCCGGCGAAAAGGGCGGCATTGCTTATAAAGATTCTTTGATTATGGCAGCTCAAGTGTTCAAAGGGGCCTCTCAGTTGATCTTGAATGGGGGAAATCCGAACGATCTCTTGCAGCAGATCACAGTCCCCGGAGGAACAACCGAGGCGGGTCTTCACGTCATGAAAGAGACCTTGATGGAAAAGCATCTCCAAATGACGGTTGCTGCCGCGGCAGATAAATCACGATTGCTCGGATTTTAGGGCATCATCTAGAGTGCGGAAAATGTGCTTTTCTCCAATCTGATCGAGAAGGCCAAATTTTTTCAAATCATGTCGCGTGTGTTCTTTAACTTCTGTGAGATATAAGGTGATTTTGCGGCTTTTGCATCGGTCGTAAAACTCTTGAATTGCATGCATTCCCGAGGCGTCGATCATCGGCACTTCTTTGAGTCGAAGGATGAAGGTCTTGGGAGGGGGGCCTGATTCTTCAAGAAGATCTTTTAAAATATTGGCTGCGCCGAAAAAAAATGGGCCTTGGATCTCATAAATCTGGACGTTACTAGGTAAGATTATTTTTTCAGAAAGATCGTTAGAAGGTTCCTGGAATAAAGAAGACAGGGGGACGACTTTGGCCATCTGACTCATTTGCTTCATAAAAACAAAGCAGGCGAGAATCATCCCAACGGAAATGGCGACGGTGATATCGACAAAAACCGTTAAAAGAAACGAGACGATGAGGACGAGTCTATCGCCTAAGGGCCCTTTTAAGAGGCGGGCGAAATGGTGGATTTCACTCATATTCCAAGCCACCATGATTAAAACAGCGGACAAGGCGGCGAGAGGAATTTGAGAGGTGAGAGGACTTAAAACAACTAAGATGAGAAACAGAGTAAGCGCGTGGATTATTCCGGCTAGGGGCGTTTGCGCGCCACTTTTGACATTTGTGGCTGTTCTTGCAATGGCGCCGGTTGCCGGAATCCCACCAAAAAGGATGGATCCGAAGTTGCCGATTCCTTGCGCAATAAGCTCGCAGTTGGATTTGTGTTTCCCCCCAATCATCCCGTCGCCGATCACAGCGGAAAGGAGCGATTCGATACTGCCGAGGAAGGCGATGGTAATGCCATCTTTGATGATTTCATTAAAGCCTCCATTTGGAATCGAAAAATGGCAAAGAGAGGGGGTGGGTAAATAGTGAGGGATTTCTCCAAAACGGGAAAAGATGGTGGCGACGGGGATTTCGAAGAGAATAAAAATAGTGGTCGCAAAGACAATGGCGGCAATCCCCCAAGGAAGGGAAGGGATTTTTTTGCGGATGAAAAGGATGAGCGCTAAAGTGGCTAGGGCAAGACACAGTGTGGCGGGTTCAAAGGTTGGGAAGGCGTGAAAGTATGCTGTCCATTTAGCCATAAATTCAGCAGGAGGCGTTCCCATGTGGAGGCCAAAAAAATCTTTGATTTGTGTGGAGAAAATAATGACTGCGATTCCCGTTGTAAATCCTGTGACTAAAGAGTGGGGCACATACTTGATGAACGAGCCGAGTCGAAAAATTCCAAACAAAATTAAAATCATCGACGCAATGAGCGTGGATAAGCAAAGGCCGTTGTATCCTGTTCTTTGAACAATGTCATAGATGATAACGACAAAAGCGCCGGTAGGCCCTCCGATTTGGACCCTACTTCCTCCAAATAAAGAAATGAGGAACCCTGCGATGATCGCCGTATAAAGGCCTCTTGCAGGATCGACACCCGAAGCGATGGCAAACGCCATGGCAAGTGGAAGCGCGACGATCCCAACTGTAACCCCTGCTATAAGATCTTTTTTAAAAGTGGCAAGCGAGTAGCCTTTTGTGAAACAAAGATAAGATTTTGGGATGAAGTCGTGGAATTTTGATGAGCGCATGAAATCATTATATTCTCGGGCTTGATATAGTCGATTAAATTTAATCGACTATAAAAGTGTAGGGCTTGACCTCCATCATGGATTCTCCTATACTCGGACAAATTGTATTGAGAGTTGTATGCCGAAGAGTATGACCGGGTTTGGTCGGGGCGTTGTGGACGCTTCTTTTGGTCGTTTGATTGCAGAGATCCAGTCCGTCAATCGGAAACATTTTGAAGCCGCTATTTATTTACCAAAGGAGCTTTCTCGGTTTGAAAGCGAGGTGAGACGGTGGGTCGCGGAAAAAGTCCAAAGAGGGCAAGTCTCTATCCGCGTTCAGCTCATCCCATCCCAAGAGATGCTCGTCAATCTTCTTCCGGATTTTGCAGTATTACAAAGTGTGAAAAATGGCCTTGAGAGGCTGTCAGAAAAATTAGGACTCGATCCTAAAAGAATTGATCTCCCCTTTATTTTGTCTTCGATGCCCCCAATGCAAAAAACGGATCTTTTGCAAGATAAAGATATAGCTGTTTTAGAAAGCTGTATTCAAGAGGCTTTAGACAATTTAAACAAAATGAAGATTTCCGAGGGCAAAGCGCTCACTTTAGATGTGAAAAAACGGCTCGAAACGATTCAAAAAATGATTGGCTCTATTGACGAACTCTCTCCGGAAGCTACAGAGAGGATGCGCCAGAAATTGCTTGAGAAAATGCAATCCCTTTTGCCGCAAAGCGAATCAATGGACGAGAGAATCGTTCGGGAAGTTGCTCTCTTTGCTGAGAAGGTTGATATCGCTGAAGAGATCACCCGTCTTCAATCTCATTTTATGCAGTTTGAAGAGTGTTTTAAGGAAAAAGGGTCTGTCGGGCGAAAGATGGAATTTGTGATCCAGGAAATGTCGCGAGAAATCAATACGATTGGATCCAAGTGCTGCGAGGCGAAAATCTCCTATTTAGTAGTGGAAATAAAAAGCGAAATTGAAAAGATCCGCGAGCAGATTCAAAATATAGAGTAGTCATGAAAGTATTGGGTGAGATGAAAAGGGGTTTGCTATTTATTGTGAGCGCTCCTGCAGGGACAGGGAAGACAACGCTTGTTCGGATGATTTTAGAAGAGTTTCCTTGCGTTGTTCAAAGTGTCTCTTTTACAACGAGAAGGCCGCGCCCGTTGGAAGTGCCCGGAAAAGATTACCATTTCATCACGACTTTAGAATTTGAGCAAAAAATTGCATCGGGTGAGTTTTTAGAATACGCAAAAGTCTTCGGGGAATACTATGGAACCTCGCGCAAGTTATTATCTGATCTTCAGGCTGAGGGTAAACACGTTATCTTAGTGATCGACACCCAAGGAGCCTTGTTTTTGAAAAAAACAATAGACGCTGTTTTTATCTTCATTCAGCCTCCAAGTTTAGACGTTTTAAGAGAGCGCCTCTCGCATAGGAAGTCAGAGACTTCTGATGCCATCGAATCGAGGTTGTCATGGGCGAAAAAAGAGATGTCTTTAGCCCCTCAATACGATTACCAAATAGTCAATGATCGTTTAGACACAGCCTACGATGTTCTCCGTTCTGTCCTCATCGCTGAAGAGCACAGAACAAATCCTTGAGGGCGCCAGCAAACCTCCATTTGGGCGCGGTTTCGCGCTTTTGACGTTGTTTCGGCTTTTTGCAAATCGCCTAATACCAATCGCAGCAAATAAATTCATATTTAAGCGCGTCAAAGCGTCGAAAATCGAAGATCGTAAGTGGCATAGTATGAAGTCATACAATGCCACTTACGATCTTCGATTTATCGACAGCTTTCACGCGGCTTAAATATGAATTTATTTGCTGCGATTGGTATAAGGCCCATTAGGTTATGTCGATTTGCAAAAAACCGAAACAACGTCAAAATCATCAAAACCGCGCTCCAAAGCGAGGTTTGCAACTCCCTCATTGAATTAAAGCCTCTTCTGTCTTATGATGTTGGTCAGAGGGTGAATATGGTATCTGATTTTGTTACGACAGAGAAACTAAGAAAGAAGTTTAAAAACAATTTTGACCTTTGCAATTTTGCAATCAATCTGGGTCGAAATGCAATTATGAGTAATTCTCAGACAACATTGAGAAATATTCTTGATTCTGTGGACGAGAGAGCTTCAGAAAGCACCTCAGCTCATAGCCATAAGCCCATAAAGTAGCCTTGGCTACTTTTACTCGAGTTTTGAGATGCCTCAGAAAATTTTGATTACATCGGCCCTCCCTTATGCGAATGGCCCTTTGCATTTTGGCCACATCGCGGGAGCTTATTTGCCCGGAGATTGTTACGCTCGTTTCCAAAGATTTGTGGGCAATGATGTCCTCTATATCTGTGGATCGGATGAGCATGGTGTGGCAATCACTTTGAGTGCAGATCTTGCAAAACGGACGCCGAAAGAGCATGTCGATATGTTCCATGCGATCAATAAGGCGTTTTTCGAAAAGCTGCAGTTTTCTTTTGATCATTATAGTCGGACAACGTGGCCGGGGCATGTGGCTACAACGCAGAGTTTTTTCCATGCGTTGAATGAAAAGGGATACATTGTCGCAAAGACAGAAAATCATCTCTATTCTGAGGCGGAAAATAAGTTTTTAGCCGATCGCTATGTTGTGGGGACATGTCCTAAGTGCGGATATGAAGAGGCAAGAGGTGATGAGTGTCAAAAGTGCGCATCTTCCTATGAAGCTACAGATCTTAAAAATCCCCGTTCTAAGCTGACAGGATCTCCTCTGCTTCCTCGTCCAAGCGAGCATCTCTATTTGCGATTCGACCTTTTTAAAGAGAGGCTTGACCATTGGATTAAAACGAAGGACTGGAAGGAAAATGTCGTCCGTTTTGCGGGTAGCTACATCGATGATTTAAAAATGCGGGCCATCACGCGCGATTCCGATTGGGGTATTCCCGTTCCCGGATATCCAAATAAAGTCTTTTACGTCTGGTTTGATGCTCCCATTGGCTATATTTCGGCGACGCAAGAATGGGCCCAAAAACAAGGACAGCCTAAAAAATGGGAAGATTACTGGTTATCCCCGGACACGAAACTCGTTCAGTTTATCGGGAAGGATAATATCCCATTCCACGCTGTATTTTTCCCTGCGATGTTGATGGGGCAAGATCTTCCGTACAAGCTTCCGGATGAAATTCCTGCCAATGAATTTTTTATGTTGGAAGGGCGCCAGTTTTCTAAGTCCGACGGATGGACAATTGATCTGGAAGAGTTTTTTACGAAATATACCCCGGATCAAGCGCGCTATGCGATTGCTGCGAACGCGCCGGAAAATGCGGACGCAGAATTTAGCTGGAAAGATTTCCAAACTCGTTGCAATGCAGAACTTCTGGGAAAATTTGGGAATTTCGTCCATCGCGTTCTTGTGTTTGCAAGGCAGCACAGTCATTCAAGAGTGCCTCCAAAGGGAGAGTTGTTAGAGTCAGATCTTGAGTTTATCCGGCAAATACGTTCTTTGACAGATCAGGCTTTCGATGCATATCAGTCATTTCAGTTAAGACGCGCAACACAAATTTTAATGGAGTTATCGCAACTTGGGAATGCCTATTTTGAGCATAAAAAGCCTTGGGCCATGGCAAAAAATCCCGATCAAAAATCGGAACTTCAAACAGTCATCTACTGCTGCATCCAATGCATTCGATCTCTCGCCTTGATCGCCTCGCCGATCATTCCGACAGCAGCGCAGAAGGTTTGGGAAGAAATTGGCTTTACAGATCTTCTGGAAAAGGGGAATTGGGCTTTGATTCGCGATACAGAAGTCCCTGAAAATCAAAAATTGCCCGAGCCTTTCGTGTTATTTCGAAAAGTGGAAAATGAAGAAATTGCAGAGCAGATCGAAAAATTAGGTAAATCAAAAGCTCTTCATAAGGAGATTGTCGTGAAAGAGTCGTATCCCGTGCAAGCAGAAATGGCTTATGATCCTTTGAAGAAAGAGGTTGTTTTTGATGATTTTACCAAGATCGATCTACGGGTAGCGCAAATTATTGAAGCCGTCAAAGTTCCAAAATCGAAAAAATTGCTCAAACTGCTTGTCGATGTGGGTTTTGAAAAAAGGACAATTGTCTCCGGCATTGCTCTCCATTACGAACCCGAACAAATCATTGGCAAGAAAGTGATTATCATCGCCAACTTAGCGCCTGCCACGATCATGGGGATTGAGAGCAGAGGAATGGTTTTAGCGGCAGGTGACAAAGTTTCTTTAGAGCTTCCTCAGATTCAAAATTTGCCTCCCGGTAGCAGCGTATCTTAACGCATTCTTAAATAAGTTCAAATTTTTTCTTGACAGTTTTCTTGTCTAGTATAGTCTATTGTATAAACATAAAGTTGGGGTTGTTATGACTGGAACCGTTGCTTACTCAAATCCTGATCTTGATAGATGGGGGCAGACTAAACATGCTTCGAGAAAGCTACCTTGGGATGTGCAAGATGGAGAGCCATCACCTTCAAACAGCAGTAAGGAAAGACACGATCGCTGCGATTGGACGGATATGCATTGTGAGATCTCTCGTATTACAGACTTAGAAAAATTTATTCCGATGAGTCAATTAGCAAATGCAATTCTTGACAGAACCCCGACAAAGGAGGGGGTTTGTACGATTATTGTGGGTTCAGGGGATACAAGGTTTAGAGTTTTAGGAGTGTTTCAGGAAAATAATTTATTGATGTACTTGATGTTTTCCAGCAAGGTTTTTAAGCAATGTGGACTCTTGCATGAAGGGACTTTTAGAACGGGTCGAGATGTTAAATTAGTTACCTGGAATATTCGCGACCGTAGACCTCACTGGGATTCGAGTCATTTATTTTTATTGAAGAATCGGCATACGCCTGCACCGGAAATTGGGGGGAATCGTACGCGACTGTTTTTGGGTCAACAGCCAATCTTTACAAAATTAAATGCCGAAACGCACTGTATTCGGGAAAAAGAATTTTTAGAAGCTTGTAAAGACATAAAGGGAATTTCTAAGCTCCAAAATTGGTTTTTGTACGTAAGTGGAAAAGGAGAGACAAAACACTGTTTTATTTTTCATAAGCAGGAGGGGAATTTAGCTCAATTTTTGAAGAAGGGTTCAGTCCCTTTAGAGATGGTTCGAAAAATTCAATTCGGTCTTTTACAAGCTTTATGGGCCATTCACGAAAAAGGGTTTATTCATAGAGATTTAAAGCCTGAGAATGTGTTGTTGGATAGAGAATATAAGCCTTCTATCTGTGATTTTGGACTCTCTCACAAAAAAGGAAACGAAGTAAAAGAGAGCGGAGGATCTTCTCGCTATATCGCCCCCGAAGTTGCTCATGCGATTGTTAGATTCAGGGAGTTTGAATCGAAGATAGAGGGTTCTATGGCTCCACATAAAATTGCAAAGCTTTTTGTAGAGGCAACAGATTTTCCTCAAGATGTTTATTCTCTCGGGGTTGTTTTTCAGGAAATGAACAACGCAACGCAAAACACAATGACAGACGATGAATTGTTATGTCAAAGAGCCGCTCAATACGAAGAGAGGGAGTCGCATAAGCGTAAGCGGGATCCACTTGAAGATATGGACGTTGATTCGTTGATTGAGGCTATGACAGACCCTGATCCTAAGCGCAGGATTACAGCGAAAGCGGCGATTCGAAAATTACAAGAGATAAGCGAGATTGATGAGCAACTCAATTATTTAGCTCAGCTAGACTGATAACCTGAACTTTGGGTTTATTTGTCTGATATTCAATATCTTACGGAGCCTTTTCCCGTTTTCGCCTCGGCAAGGGGGGCGGCCCGCCCTTGCCTTCGGCTCCAAACGGAAAAATGCTCACGTAAGATCTTTGAAT
>CAZQNB010000027.1:0-19973 GCA_964594545.1 uncultured bacterium
ATGGAAAATTCTTTGTCGGGGATGACTCCTAGAGTTACCTCTTGTAAGAAACTCTTTCCCCGTGGCATGATAGTGCCTTCAAACTAATCGAAACAGGAACTCCTATGCCCAGAACATGTGCTCTCACAGGGAAAAAGCCAAGCTCCGGAAGAAGCTACACCCTCCGCGGTATCGCAAAAAAGAAAAAAGGGATCGGCCTTAAAATCACCGGCTGTACAAACCGTAGATTCAACCCAAATCTCCAAGACAAACGTCTATGGGTCCCGGAAGAAAAACGCTTTGTCACCCTCCGCCTCTCTACTGCAGCCATCCGAACCATCGATAAAAAAGGTATCGGCGCTGTTGTACGATCTTTGAGAAAAAAAGGCGTCAAAGTTTAATTTTTAGTAGATGACTCCTTGAGTCATCTACTCATATAAGTCCCCATGTCGCTCAATGCCTCAAAAAAGATGCCCAATCACTACAGACGGGTCATCTATCCTCAGGCGTCCGGGCTAAAGAAAAGACCCTTCCCCTATTTGTTGTTCACTGCATGCGTTTTCTGCATCTGGCTCATCTGGAGCTCGCTTACCCCCTCTCTCCCTGAGCTCTCCAAACCCCCCAAATTATACGCCAACCCCTCTCGCGAAGACTTACGCCTCACCTTCCTCAGCGCCATCCGCAAGTCCCAAAAATCGATCTTCCTTTGCATGTTCGGCCTCAATGACGCCCCCATCCTAAAAGCCATCTCTGACAAAACCAGATTGGGGATGCCCGTCACCGTCTACTACGACTCCAAAGGCTCGCCCGACATTCGAAAGACCCTTGCCGGCGCAGAGATCCACCCCATCCTCTTATCCGGGATCATGCACCAAAAAATCCTCATTCTCGACGATGAAACGGTCTTTTTAGGCTCGGCCAACTTCACCAAGCAATCCCTCAAAATGCATGACAATCTAGTCATTGGCCTCGCAAGCCAAAAAATCGCCCAGTTCCTTAAAACTAAAGTCCCTCACACAAATGGCTATTTGAAATGCCTCGTCGGTGGTCAAAATGTGGAAATATGGCTCCTCCCCGACCCAAAAGGTCATGCCCTCACTGACCTAAAAAAGAAAATCCGCCAATCGTCAAGATCGCTCAGAATCGCTTTATTTACTTTAACGCACCATGTCCTCGTCGATGAAATCATCCAAGCCAAAAGACGCGGCGTCGATGTCACCGTCGTGGTGGACATGCACTCAGCTTTAGGCGCAAGTAAAGACGCTGTCGATAGTTTGCAAAAAGCAGGTGTTCGGACTCTTTTGAGCCAAGGCGTTCAGCTCATGCACCATAAATTCGCGTATATCGATGAACGGATTTTAGTCATGGGCTCTGCCAACTGGACAAAGGGGGCTTTTGAAAAAAATAGCGACTGCCTTTTCATCCTCCACAACCTCAATCAAGAGCAAAAATCCTGCATGAACAAAGTCTGGCATAACCTTGAAACCGGAGCTAAGGGGCCTTCCAACAATAACTTTTAGAGCTGTATAGGGAAAAATCGATTCATCTTATTGAGGATCTTCTCTTCCTGGTATTGATGCAATACCAGCTGCGAGAAGATTCTCAAAACCTGAACCGTTTTTCTCCGATACACCTCTAAAATTTATTATTGGAAGGCCCCTAAAATGCCAAAATCTCAAGATTTTTAACTCGTTTTCTGCATATACTAAGCTTATGAACATGTTTGCTGTCGCCTTCTCCCTTTTCCTCTTAATGGACTCCATCGGGAACATCCCCCTCTATTTGAGTTTATTAAAGAACTTTGATCCAAAACGGCAGCGCGTCATCATCTTTAGAGAACTCATCATCGCTCTCGTTGTCATCATTTTCTTTATGTTCCTCGGCGACGCCTTAATGAACTTCCTCCAAATCTCCGATAGCACCATCCAGATCGCAGGAGGCGTCATCTTGTTTCTCATCTGCTTAAAAATGATCTTCCCCTCTAAAGATGACCCCCAAGAGCGCTCTCCGTTGGATCAAGAACCCCTAGTTGTTCCTCTCGCCGTTCCTTTTGTTGCGGGACCCGCCGTTTTAGCCGCCGTCATGATCTATTCAAAGCAAGGCGAATCGCTCTGGATGATGCTCGGATCCATCGTGATTGCCTGGGTGGGAACGCTCCTCGTCTTACTCGCCTCATCGTTTTTAAAAAACATCTTGGGATGGCGCGGAATTACGGCTCTTGAAAGACTCATGGGTTTAGTGTTGATCCTCATTGCGATGCAAATGTTTTTATCCGGCCTTCACACCTTCATGAACTCGTAAGAGATCTAATGTATCACGCAATTGTCGCCTATGACGGCACGGAGTATTTCGGCTGGCAAACAACAAAAACCGGCCCCAGCATCCAAGAAGCCCTCACGCGCGCAATTAAACAGGCAACGCAAGAAGACGTGGTTCCGGAAGCTGCCAGCAGAACCGATCGGGGCGTTCATGCAAGAGGACAATCTATCGCTTTTCCTCTTCAAAAGCAGTGGGATCCTCAGAGGCTCAACCTCGCGATCAACGCCTATCTTCCCAAAGACATCCGTATCCTTGAAATCAAGATCGCAAAAGAAAATTTTCACCCAACTCTCGAAGCAAAATCCAAAGAATACCACTATTTTGTTTCCCTAGACCCCTTTCAAGTGCCCATCGATAGGCTCTATGCCTGGCATTTCCCCTATCCGTTAAACATAAATCTCATGGAAGACGCTGCAAAGGCCTTACTCGGCAAACACAATTTTAGCGCCTTTGCCAATAGAAAATCAGACAACCCAAATTGCACCCTCTATTCCATTGAATTTGTAAAACTAGAGAGGAAGCTCCAAATTATTTTGAAGGGCGATCGGTTTTTGTATAAAATGGCCAGAACCCTAGCCGGAACTCTCCTCTATGTCGGGTGCAATAAACTTGAAGTGCATTGTATGCAGTCCCTTTTAACCGACCCCGATCGAAAAAAAGCAGGGGTGACTGCACCTGCTCATGGCCTTTTTCTTCACCGTGTGTTATATTAATTGTATGAATTCAAGAAATGACCCTTGCTGGTGCGGAAGCGGAAAAAAATGGAAGAAATGCCATTACCCAACGCCCCCGCCTGCCCAATCCCCCGCAGAGCTCTATTTGAAAAAATATGGGATTATTTTAAAAACAAAAGAGCAAATCCAAAAAATTTCTATCGCCTGCCAAGTAACGGCGAAAATCCTCAAAACAATCTGCGAAAGCGCGAAAGAGGGCGTCACAACAGAAGAGCTAGACCTACTCTCTAGAAAACTCCATAAAGAAGCCGGCGCCATCCCTGCGCCTCTCGGCTACGGAAGCCCGCCGTATCCTAAATCAATCTGCACATCGCTCAATGAAGTGATCTGCCATGGCATACCCGACAAAAGACCGCTTCAAGAAGGCGATATCTTAAACATCGATGTCTCTTGCATCGTGGATGGGTATTTTGGTGATGCAAGCAGAATGGTCATGATCGGTCAAGTAAGCCCGGAAAAAAAGCACGTTGTCAACGTATCGCTCGAATGTTTACATAGAGCCATCAAAGTGTGCAAACCGGGAGCGCCCATCTGGCATATCGGAGAGGCGATTGAAGATTACGCAGAAACCCAAAACTGTTCTGTCGTGAACCAATTTGTAGGTCACGGAGTGGGCGTCGAATTCCACGAAGCTCCAGAAGTCCCTCACCACTACAACAACATCAGCGTTCCGATGGCGCCCGGCATGATCTTTACCATCGAACCCATGATCAATATCGGCGTTCGAGAAGGCATCATTGATCCCAAAGATCAGTGGACTGTGAGAACAAAAGACGGCAAGCCTTCAGCCCAGTGGGAGCACACGATTCTCATTACAGAAACAGGTCATGAGATTCTAACCCTAGAATAAAAGATCCTGTTCAGGAATCAATTTGACTTTTTTTTTTCGTTTCGTGGACTCAGTCTCTGAAAGGTTGCTCAAATTCGTGACAATTTGCTCAAGCTCTTCATTTTCTTGGGTTAAATGCACAATCTCATTTTCCAATAGGTCCAATTCCGAGACTATTTCCGGGGGAAGTTCGCTCCCTGCTATTTGACTATGGTTTAGTGCAATTTCCAAAGCTTGATACGCATTATCCTTATGGAAAAGCTCAGCTCTCGTTTTATGCAAAACTTCATTTTTTTCTGCAAACTGCACCTTCAACTGTCGATACAAAAGTTCTGTCTTGGAAAGCTCACGCACCCTCTCTTCAAGAAGCTCATTCATTTCTTTAGCCACATATTGAGATAGATCAACGGACGGGGCCTCTTGTTTTTGCTCTAATTTTAGCTCAAGCTCTTTGATTTGCTCTTTCAAAGACATCCGATCAAGTTCTGCTGCCTCAAAACCCTTTTGCAGGAGTTGATAGTGTTTTTTCTCTTGTTCTTCCGTCTCTAATTTATACAGCAGTTCATTTCGCACACTGGTGAGCTGCCGGATCTCTTCTTGGGCAGATTGCGCGCGCAAGTATTCTTTTGCATGCAGTTTTGCCAGTGTTTCGTTGATCAGATGGGTCTGCTCTTTATCAAACCGAATCGCGTTCAACTCTTCTTTGATCGCCAAATTCTCTTGAATCAGAAAGTTTTCATTTTTTAGCCGGAAAAGCTCCCTTTCCATCTGTTCATTTGCACGATGCTCTACATTAAATCTGCACTGAAGACCAAACAACTCGTCTCGCAAAGATTCGCTATCCAAAAGGTTGCGAGATGCCGTTTTACGCAAAACTTCATTCAGAATAAGAAGGGAGGATTGCTCCGATAAGGTCTCTTCGATTTGCTTTTGCAACGCTGCAATCTTCTCTTGTAAAAACACTTGCTGTTTTGTTTCATCCGCGCGCGATTTTGTAAATTCATCTTCCAAATTCACAATCGATGAATTTTTTGTCTCAATTTGAGAAAAAAGAGACTGCACAAAATGATTATGTCTGTCCGCTGTCATCGCTGTGATAAAAAACGCAAATGCGTAAGAAGTTTCTAGTCCAAAAAACCAAAGATGGTGCTCTTTTAGGAAAATATGATCGGAAATAGCCACGCATCCAATCATGACAAGAGAGGCTACAAAACCTTTAATTTGATACCTTGAACAGAAAAACAGGCCAAAGGCCCCAACTAAAAAAACAACGAGATTATGAGGATCTAAAGCAAACGTACAAAGGACAAATAACGGGCCGATGATTTGCCAAAAAAAGGCCAAGGACACATCACTTTTCTCATCTAGAATGTTATCAAGTATTTTCATAGTAATTCAAGCGTCCTTGCCACAGTCAAAAACCCTTTTTTAAACCGATCCATATCAAAATGTTCATTCGGAGCGTGGATCTCATCCGTTGCAAGACCATACCCCATCCCAATGGCAGGAATCCCCAAAACGCGGACAAAATCGGCCGCAATCGGTATCGAAGCTCCTGATAACACAAACGCGCATTTCTTTTCTGCAACCTCAGATGTTGCTTTTCCTAAAGCCACAGACAAAGGCTCTTTTAAATCACTTCGATAAGCGCCGATCCCTCCATGATGAATGACCTCGACTTTCATCCCCTTGGGCGCTTTTTCACAGAAAAACTTTTCAATCGCCAACGCCACTTTTTGCGGATCTTGCCCGACCACAAGCCTGCATGTGAGTTTTGCCATTGCACGCGAAGGAATCACCGTCTTACTTCCCTCCCCTGCATAACCTCCTGACAGGCCGTTGATCTCGAAAGTGGGCCGAAACCAGTTCGCATCGCGCAGCGTTTTATTTTTTTCATGGCCCAACGCCTCTATGCCAAAATCTCTTTTCAGAGCCTGTTCTTCCACAAAAAAAGTATACTTTTGCAATTCATTTGATGAGGGCATTTCAACCGATTCATAAAATCCGGGGATTGCTACGGTTCCATTTTCATCCCAACAAGATCCTAAAATCTCCACCATCGCCCGATTGGGATTATAGGCGATCCCTCCCATTTGACCTGAATGAAGATCACTATGAGAGCCGGTTAAAATCACATCCAAAGCAACGCATCCGCGCGCGCCTAAAGTCACAAAAGGGGTCCCATCGCTTGCGGAGTCAAAATCCACAATTAAAACGGCATCCGACGCAAATTTCTTCTTGAGAGATGGCAAAGCTTTGCATAAACCCATGCTATGCGATTCCTCCTCCCCCTCGATACAGAATTTCACATTCACAGGCAACTTCCGACCCAAAGACTTGGCTGCAATCACGGCAAGACATGCATAAAAAATCTGCCCTTTATCATCGACCGCGCCTCTTGCAAAAACTTTGCCCTCCCTCTCTGTCGGCTCAAAAGGGGGACTTACCCAAAGCTCTATCGGGTCTACAGGTTGCACATCATAATGGCCATAGATCAATATCGTCGGAGCCTCTCGCCCCGCAGATAAATCCTCTGCATACACAATTGGATAGCCTGTCGTTGGAATGAGCTCCGATTTAAGGCCGCCATCTTGCAAGTACTTTGATAAAAACTGAGCGCAATCCAGTACGTGTTTACGATAAGATGGGTCTGTACTCACAGAGGAAAATCGCAAAAACCGAAAATAGTCTTTTTTGATTTGCGAAAGATGTTCATCGTACCAACGTTTAAACAGCTCCATCATCCCCACTAAAAAAATCTTATGGTATCAGCCTACTCTACCTCTTTGCCCCATGTCAAGCAAGCAGCCATTAATAACTCAAGTTGCTAGAGAGGATTAATTAAGAAGACGATTCTCCTTTTTTTCCGGGGGGTAATATCAACATTCGTATATTACCCCCCGGAAAAAAAGGAGAATCGGCCAAAATAATCCCGAAAATTGACGAACCCTGAATATCGAAAGAGGTCTAATTATGAAATCCGATTTCATAATTGTTCACACATTCCTTAAGATGCTTAAAACCAGCACTTTACAGGAATGTCATTCTTTGGAATTCATCTTAAAATAACGATCGATCCCATCCGCAATCCCGCGAGCGATCTGATCTTGGTAATTCACCGTCTTAAGCAGGGCGCATTCTTGCGGATTTGAGATAAATCCCCCCTCAATAATAATCGCCGGCATAGTGTTTTCCCGAAGAACGTAGTAATTGCCCTTCTTCACCCCCCGAGAATGGGCCTCCGTTCGTCGGATCAAAGAAGGAAGGACTGCCTCTGCGAGCCTCTTGGAGGAGATCATCCGGGATCGATCTTCCTTAGAATCGTAATAAAAAACCTCAATCCCTTGAGCTGTTGGATTTCTTGCTGAATTGTAGTGAATACTCACAAAAACAGAGCTACTTGCTTGCGCTGCAATTTCAACTCTTCGCGCAAGAGGAATAAATGCGTCTGTCGTCCGCGTCATCACGACATGATACCCAAGCTGATCTAGATATTTTTTCACAAGTCTTGCAGTCTGCAGGCAGACTCGCTTTTCTTCACAAAACGGAGCTTTTGAACGGGTGCCCCGGTCCGTACCGCCGTGACCCGCATCTAGGACAATGGTTGGAGACACAGGCGATGATAAAACATGTCCAAGAGGTGTCTTTTGCTTCGCATCTCCAACCCCCAAAAAAAACGAAGAGATCAAAATGAAAAAAATTAAGAGTCGATCCTTCATCTCATCTTCCTAAGAACTTCGCTTGCAGTAGCGACATCGTCGAAGGTAACAGATCTATTTAAAAAAATCTGTACTTTTTCGTGCCCCTTACCTGCAATCACGACAAAATCCCCTGGATTTGCAAAGGAAATGGCCCTCTCAATTGCCTCATATCGATCCAAAATAACTTGGGTCTTTGCCTTGGGACTAAAGCTCTGTACAATCTCTTGGCAGATCGTTTCCGGATCTTCATTTCTCGGATTATCTGTCGTTATAATCGAAACATCCGCATATTTTTCAGCAGATTGCGCCATCCCTTTTCGCCGCGCTTTATCTCTATCCCCGCCACATCCAAAAACAACGAGCATCTTGCCCTTTGCCACCCTCTTCAAGGTACCCAAAACAAGATCTAAAGACTCCCCTGTATGGGCGTAATCAACAAAAACATGGATGCCCCGATCATTGGGAACTTTCTCCATCCTTCCGGGAACATTAGGGAAATTTTGAAATACAGAACTCATGTCGGTCAAATTTTTCCCAAGATACGTTCCAAGACCAATTGCACAAAGGACATTATACACGTTATAAATGCCCATGAGCGGCGTTTGAAACCGGACACCTGACACAAAAAATTCGGTTCCATCCTCACGAAAAGAGATATCCGTTGCTTGAATATCTGCTCTGTTTTGAATGCCTACAGATAAACTCTTCCCCTCTCCCCTCATGTAAGAGGCCCAAGGACTATCCACATTGAGAATCGAATCATTTCCGATAAACAATTTTTTTTTCGCAGCCGCATACGCATCAATTGTCTTATGATAGTCGAGGTGATCTGGATAAAGGTTGGTGAAAATGGCCACATTGAATGCGATATCCTCCACCCTCCCTTGCGATAAGCCATGAGAAGAGACTTCCAAAACTGCGGCCTTGCAATTTTCTTTCACCATCTCCTTTAGCAGTTTTTGGTTTTGCCAAGCCTCTCTTGTCGTGGATCTCGAATCGATCCGGTTATCTCCAATAATTGTTTCAATCGTCCCCAAAAGACCACATTTTTCTTCAAAACTATCCATGAGATGCTTGCAAAGATACGTCGTCGTTGTCTTCCCCTTCGATCCGGTCACGCCCACAACAAAAAGTTTTTGCGACGGATATCCAAAATATTTGGCCGAAAGTTTAGATTCCCATTTTCCGGGATTTGAGCAAATAATTTGAGGAAGAGGCAAAAAAGGATCGAAAAGATCCGTTACAATGGCCTTCGCCCCGGAGGCTAATGCTTCATTAATGAAATTTGATCCATCGTGTTTGTCCCCCTTTTTGGCTATGAATAAATTCCCGGGAGACAGAGTGCGGGAATCTGTCGCAATCCCCGTAATATCGACCTCTTTACTGCCCCTCACTTCGATCCCTTCGATGCCTTGGAGCAGTTGTCTTAATTTCATGTTCCGTTCCATTCATCATACAAACGTTTTAGATCGGCCACTTCATCCATCCAATCGGCTTTTTTTACGTCTCGTCTCGGATCTCCGTAAGGATACCCATACGGATCATCCGGCGCAACATTCAAATACTGAAGAGTTTTCATTGCGATTTCCCTAAAAATCGGCGATGCGCAAACCCCGCCCATCTGCTGTTTCCCAACGCCCGGAATAAATTTCACTTCAGGGTCATCAACGGTCACCATAAGAACAAACCTTGGGTTTTTTGCCGGAGCAAATCCAACAAAAGAAGATGTATTATTTATTTTTGAATAATTTCCTTGTATGATTTTTTCTGAAGTCCCCGATTTTCCTGCCTCCGTATACCCCATGATATCGGCCCTTCTGGATGTCCCCCCCTCTTTTGTGATATATTTAAGCCCTTTGACAATCTCATCTACAATCGACTTGCTTAAAACCTGCTTTGTCGCTCTATACCGCGTATTGTCGAGTAAAACGTTCTTTGTTCCATCGGGATTTTTTTTCACAATTTTGCGAACTAAATGGGGCTGCACTTCCAACCCGCCATTGGCAAACATCGCATACGCGCGCACAATTTGGATGCTATTGACCAGCACATTATATCCAATCGCAAGAGAATAGGGCGTAGGCAAAGACCATTCAAGCTTTCCGTTGGGGTGTAACTTTCCGGGAGTGGGAACAAGGCCACAGTTTTCTCCCGGTAGCTCGATATTGGTTTTTTGTCCAAAGCCAAAAATTTCCACAAGCGCTTGTCTATACCAAGCGTCCCCTAATGTATCGACAAGACGCTGCACAATCCTTCCCATGTAAATATTAGAAGATTTCTGCAGACCTAACTGCATATTGAGATATTGATGTACCCTACCATCTTTTAAGGGGGAGGATCTCCCCGGAAACCATCCATTGGATGTCGCAATTTTCTCATGAATGGAAAAAATAGGCGCTTTCCCCTTTTGCAATAATTCTTCGTTTGCTTTCATGCAAATGGCGACAGTGATGGGTTTGAAAATGGATCCCGGCTCAAAACACTCAGTCACTGCCTTGGCGCGCGTCGATTCAATCAAATTCGGATCATTAAAATAATCAGAATAATGGGTGGGATCGAAAGAGGGCGTTTGCGCAAGGGCTAAAATCTCGCCGGTGACCGGATCCATCATCACAGCCCAGCCCCCCTTGGCGTTCACCTCTTTCACCCCTTTTGCAAGTTCAGATTCTGTGATCGCTTGCAAATAGTGGTTGATCGTCAGGAAAATATCAGATCCATTTTCCGGTGCTTCCAAAACTTTCCCCATATCCAAAGGGCGCCTTGGAGAGTGGACCATGAGCCGTCTCCCCCCTTTTCCTTTAAGATATGAGTTGTATAACAGCTCAAGCCCTCCGGTTGGAATACTCTGGCCACTTTCAGGATCTCTCTCTTCTTGCACCGTATGCAAAACAGTTCCCAGCATGGAACCAAAAGGATAAGAGCGTTTGTAGTCAGATGTGAAAAAAATCGCATTTTTTACCACTTTTTCTGTTTTAGAAAAAAGGCTCCACCACTGTTCAATTTTTTTTCTTTGGTCCTGATCGATAAAGGTTGCGACCCTTCGACTTCTACTTTTCTTTTGGAACTCCGGCGCAAGCTTTTCCACACTGACATTGAGCTGAACCGCCAATTCGCGCGCCATTTTCTCTCTTACAGATTCAGGGATCGATTGAGGATCAATAAACAGGTGGAATTTGAGGATATCGACAACAAAGGGCTGCTCATCTTCAGGATGCCCTTCCTTAATGGATGTATTGGAATAAAAAGATCCCCGAATAAAGGCTTCAGGAACTATATACTGATGCTGAGAAAGGGCGTAATTTGTCCACTTATCCCCTTCAATGATTTGGATCTGATAAAAACGAATGACAAGAGCGCAAAAAAGGGTAGAGAGAAATACAGCAACAACAACAAGTCTATTCTTCGGGAGTGTACTATAAAGATTCATCTGTCGATTTTGGGAGATTTTTGAACCAATTTTCAATTCTTTTTCTGGGGGTTATATCAAACATGCGTATATTACCCCCAGGAAAAGAATTGAAAATTGGTCAAAAAGCTTCCCAAAATCGACGAAGCAATCTTTACAGTACACTCCCTAGTCATTCACAGCGTAAGCTTCGGGAACGGTTAGAATTTCTCTTAACACAGGATGTTTAAGATGGCTAAACTCAGGACGGTGAGCCAGCTCAATTAAGTGAGAGGGGTTTTCAAATTGATCCACTTGATAGGAAAGTCTTCTCGATTCTTCGCGTAAAGACTGAATCTCTTTTTCCTTTTGCGGCAATGCCATTTTGAGCTGTGTAAGCGCATTTTGTGAATCCAAATAGGAGTATAAACAAAATCCAAATACGCTAAAACACACTCCGATCTGTATCAATAACTGTCGCATACCTTTTCCGCCACTCGTAATTTCGCGCTCCGCGATCTGGGATTTTTTTTGATCTCTTCTCTTGTCGCCTCAATGGGCTTCTTCGTTATTATCTGTAGGCGCTTTTCATCTCGAAAACGCCATTTCACAATTCTGTCTTCCAAGCTATGAAACGAAATCACAGCTAAGACGCCCCCAATCGACAATCGATCGATCGCGGCGTCTAACCCCTTTTTCAACTGTCCGAGCTCATCGTTTACCGCTATGCGAAGCGCTTGAAACACCTTCGTTGCAAAATGGATCTTTCCCTTCCTCAACACGGGCTCTAAAACCGCTGTTAATTCCTGTGTTGTCTGAATCCGTCTCCGTTTTCGGAAGGTCACAATCGCTTTTGCCGCAGCCCGCGAACGAAACTCTTCTCCATATTCAAAAAATATACGCGCTAGCTCCACTTCCGGAAGATCGTTGATCAAATCCTCTGCAGTGACCGGTCCCGTCCCATCCATCCGCATATCCAAAGGGGCATCAACACGGAAACTAAATCCCCGCTCCCCTTCATCAAACTGCATCGAAGAGACCCCAATATCGATGAAAAAACCATCAATGGTTGCCGCTTTTCTTTCCTTTAAATACGTATCTAACTGCGCAAAAGGCCCTTGCACCCACTCCACTTTTTCCCACCAGGGCTTCAAGGTCTCTTTAGCAAGAGCCAAAGCCTTAACATCTCGATCACACGCGAAATAGCGCTTTATTTCAGGGTGACTTTCTAAAATCGCTTTTGCATGGCCACCAGCGCCCACAGTCCCCTCAAAAAATACAGAGAGTTCTTTCCCTTCAAATGCCTGTAGCACTTCCGAGAGCAATACAGGGATGTGGCCCATGATGAGTCTCTTTTTTAACTTGGGATATAGACAGGATTCATGACCGATTCAACAGCTTGTTCCACTGTTGTTTCTTCTTCTTCATTGAGAAGTGCAAATGCCTCTTCAGTCATTTTACCAAGGTTGAAATCAGGAGATGTACCATCGAGCAGGCTGCGGAGATTTGCTTCATACACTTCTTTCGGCCAGAGCTCAATTTTGTCCATAACTCCGGCAATCACGATTTCTTTTCCAATGCCGACTGCGGCTTTTAAAGAAGCCGGCAGAGCCACACGACCTACTTTATCGCACTCTGTCTGAAAGAGTGTCGAGAAAAACACAGTGAAGAATTTCTGAAATTTCGCAACGTGCTGATGTTTCTGGAATTTTTCTACAATCTTTTGGATTGCGCTCTTTTTATACACCGAAAGACATCCACCGAGACCAAGACCAATGGTAAACTCACACTTTCCGTCTTCAACAAGACCAAAACGCATCTCTTGAGGAAGAACAAATCGTCCTTTCTCATCGAGCTTTGCCGTATGTGATCCAGAGAAGAAGTACCCACTCATGTGTATTCCCACGTTTTCCCACATCTTATCCACGAACACACAAATCGCGCAATCCCTTTTGTTTATAAATCTTTTCATCCCACACTAAAACACCTGGACAGCAACACTTTAAAGCTAAAAAAAAGAATGTGGGAAATTGTGGGAAACTTGTTCACAACTCACACTCCAACCCTATCTAAAAATTATTTGAAGATACTGAATGTTTGATACTTACAGCTTATCCACAGCGAATGTGGATTGATGTTCACAAAACCGTAAGAAATCCGGAAGAAATCATTCCTCAGTAAAAAACGATCTGGTATATGCTGGGAAAAGACGGACAACACATATATATATATGACAGCCAAACCACGCACGATAGACAATCTGGGCATTGATGCATCGATCCGGTATGCAAAAGATAAAGAGCTTTTCGAAGCCAGATTCATCGAAGACTCAAAGATCGTTTCAAGAAAAACAGAAATCCCTGTTTCAAGCCCTTATATTGCGTCTGATTTCGATCAGATGTTTTCCTCTGCAAGGCATATTATATGGGCCTCATTTTCCCCGCCGCCCGAATCTCTCCTCGGGACAAACACCCTCTTTTCGTATCAGCTGATCCCATCCCTTGGCACTTACGAAGAGCATGATGATGCCGAACAACTCTTAGAAGACGCCTTGCAAAGAAGAAGAGACGAAAAACAAGGGCAGTCAGACAAGGAAAAACAACAAGAGAACAAAGAAAAGCAACTGATTAAAGATCTCCTTGCCTGCATCACAAGAATTGACAAAACGCTCAGCTTAATCAATTCACGCCGCAACCAATATCAAAGAGGATGATGTGAGCGATATCAACTGGACCGATATATTAGGTTGGGGAAATGAAGAGTTGGAAGACCTTCGCTTTGTTGCCTACTCGTATATTAAGCAAGGTATATATGATGTGGCGCTCACTATTTTTAATGCACTCGCCGTACTCACGCCGCAAACAGCGTATGATCTCCAAACCATCGGAGCCCTCCATCTACAATTGGGCAATGGTCTCAAAGCGCTCGATCACCTCGATCGCGCATTAAAACTCGATCCGAGCAATCTGGCAGCGCAACTCAATAGAGCCAAAGCGCTTTTGTCTTTAGGCTACAAACAGCAAGCCATCACAGCCGCACAGATCATTGAAAAGACAGCAGAAAAACCTCTTTCTGAAGAGGCGTCTGCGCTGATCATGGCCAATAAATAAATTGAATGAATTTTTCCTTGCCGAAGAGCAGCAAAGCCTGGTAACTTAAGGCCTATGTTGGATTGCGAAGTCAAAAATAGTTGGACACAGTTTATTGAGTTTATTGAGAGCAGGTGCTCGTCTGCAGAATTCCAAAACTGGATTGCTCCGATTCAACTCATCGAATCTGCCACAGAAGAAGTCACTCTCGAAGTGCCCAATATCTTTGTTAAAGAGTACCTATTAGATAATTTTAAAGATGTGCTCGCCGACTTTCTCCCCCTAAAAAGCAATGGAGAAGCAGCGATCCGTTTTCAGATTGTACAGAGTGCAAAAACAGAAAATACACTCCCTCCCATTGCTGAAATAGAAGAAGAGCTCGCCACCGAACTCAAACTCAATCCGCTCTATGTTTTTGAAAATTTTATCGAGGGCCCATCCAACCAATTTGTGAAATCGGCAGCCTTTGGCGTCGCAGCGCGGCCCGGAAAATCATACAATCCCCTCTTCATCCACGGCGGTGTTGGACTTGGCAAAACCCACCTTCTCCATAGCATCGGCCATTATGTGCAAGAGCACCACAAGAAACAAAAAATCCAAATCATCACAACAGAATCTTTCATCAATGATATCGTCGATTCGCTCCGATCAAAATCGATCGACAAAATGAAACGGTACTATAGATCATTAGACGTCCTTCTCATCGACGATATTCAATTCCTCCAAAACCGTCTCAATTTCGAAGAGGAATTTTGCAATACCTTTGAAGCGCTTCTCAACCAAAACAAACAAATCGTCATCACGTCCGATAAGCCGCCGGGCCAGCTCAAACTCTCTGAACGGATGGTGGCCCGAATGGAATGGGGCTTAGTCGCCCATATGAGCGTTCCGGATCTGGAAACAAGAGTTGCGATCATTAAACATAAATCGGAAAGCAGAGGGTTAAACATCCCCAATCAAATCGCGTTTTTCATCGCAGAACACATCTACAATAACGTAAGACAAATCGAAGGGGCCATCAACCGTTTGTCTGCCCATTCTCGCCTTATGTCAACGCAGCTCAATGAAGATGTGGTTGAAAAAATCCTAAGCGAAATGTTTCAAGGCAGCGCTCCAAGTAAAAAAATCTCCGTTGAAGAGATTCTCAAAAGTGTCGCGGCCGTCTTTGAGGTGCGCATTTCTGAAATTAAAGGCGAATCAAGGCACAAGGAAATTGCGCTTGCAAGACAAGTGGCGATGTATCTAGCCAAAGAAATGATTAACGATTCTCTCATGAAAATCGCGTCGTCTTTTGGAGGCAAAACACACTCGACGCTTCTCCACGCATGGAAAAAAATCTCTGACCAAATTCAAGTGAGCGAAATGCTGCGCAAGCAAGTGCAGATGGTCCGCCGCAACATTGAAAATTAGACGGGTTAAGAAATAGACCTCTTGCGCAATCTAGATTGTGCAAGAAGTCCCGGAAGACGAGCGATCACTCAAAGGTGAGCCGCTAAGTATTCTTTTTAATCTTTCTTGACCGTAATGCGTATCGGGCCAACCAAGTAGGTAGCTGTAAGAAATCCCACACCAAAGATAATCCCCTGCCAATAAAGTAGAAGTGAAGAAAACTGCTTCCCCCACCCGCAATTCTGCCACTTCCCCCCCCAAAGCACAGGCCCTTCGGAACCCTGTCTCATTTTAGCCCGGAACTGAGCATTCGGATCTCCCAATTGTACACCCGCGCGCGTTCGAATCTCCCGAACACCCGTAGTCGCATAACAAGATAATGGACTAGATAAAATACGCATAAAATCTCCCTTTTTATTAAATTAAAAAAAAATTTTACACCAACTAACAAAAAAAACAAATATATACCGCTCGTGATTGAAGAATCGGCGTTTGGACGGGATTGAAAGCTGCCGATAAATCAATTACGAACGGTATACTCCGTTCGGAGAAATTCGAAGAATTTGTCAATCTCGTAAATAGCTGATTTACCTATTGATTCTAAACCACTAAATTCCTTATACAGTTTCCGATGCGCATACTGTCCCCTTCTGATATCCGAAACACACTTCCCTTATCCCCCCGCTCTCTTTCCTTTATTCAAAATGCAAGAAAAGAGGCTGCAAACATCATACTTAACAAAACAAAGAAGTTCGCTCTTCTTGTAGGCCCGTGCTCCATTCACGACCCTCAAACGGCTCTTGAATATGCGGCAAAACTCAAAGCGCTATCCAAAAAAACCAAACATTTTTTTCTCGTTATGCGAATTTTTCTAGAGAAACCAAGAACGCATAAAGGATGGAAAGGACTTATCTACGATCCAAGACTTGATGGCTCAAACGATATTTCGTATGGCCTTGAAACTTCAAGAAAACTCCTCCTCGATCTTGCGCAAATGGAAGTCCCATGTACGACCGAACTTTTAGAACCCCTTGCCCTTCCCTATTTAGAAGATCTCATCACTTGGGGCATGATCGGCGCAAGAACCTCCGCATCGCAGCCGCATAGACAACTTGCCTCCTCCCTTTCTTTTCCTGTCGGATTTAAAAATGGGATCGATGGGGACCTAAACTCTGCCATACACGGCCTCCTCTCTTCTCGAGATCACCACACCCATTTAAGCATTGATGATGCAGGGTATATTTGCGCTAAAAAAACAGCAGGCAATTCATTCACCCATTTGGTCTTGCGCGGATCTGAAACAAAGACAAATTACGACCCTAGATCCATTGCTTTTGCGACTCAAGCGCTCAAATCGCAAAACCTCAATCCTCGGCTTGTCATCGATTGTTCTCACGGAAATTCACAAAAAGATCATACGTTGCAATCAATCGTATTTAAGTCAGTCATCACCCAAATCAACCATGGGAATGAACATATCGCCGGGCTCATGCTTGAAAGCCACCTTTTCGAAGGCAAACAACCTCTTGAAAACCCATCTGGTTTAACCTATGGCGTTTCGATTACCGATTCCTGTATCGGCTGGGATGAGACAGAATCGCTCATCCTTTGGGCCGATGAAGTCTTGTCAATGTCAATGAGCTCCGTCCAAAAATGATGCTCCCACTTTCCAACTTCCTGCCCACTTTGATTGAACACTTGAACGCGATACGTCAAGATACGATGATCGCTCCCTTTAGATTCCTCCTTAAAAAAAAGAGCTGTGACATCCCTTTTCCTCTCCATCGGTATCTCGAAAACTGATTGCGTGTTATCCCAAAGGCGCACAGTGGCAACCATTCGTAAACCCTCTTGAAAAAGGCTTCTCGGATAATCCCAAGCGATAATTAGCCTTTGCCCTTTGGGAGGATGTTCCATTCTTGGGTCAGGCGATCCCACCTTGCTGCTTGCCAAAAAACTCGCATCGACCCATTCTTGTTGCACATAGAGATGATTCCTATAACAACCGGTGCAAAGACTCATGCAAAAAGCAATTAAAATTACAAGCGTAGCTGGGTGCATTTTCTCCTCTGATCGAAAAGAAGTTCTCCTGGTAAAAAGGCGCGATGTGCCTGTATGGGTTCTCCCCGGAGGGGGCATCGATGTGAATGAATCATCTGAAGAGGCTGTCATAAGGGAAATTCTGGAAGAAACCGGCTTTACTGTCAAAATAGATCGTCTTGTCTGCCTTTATTTACCAATGAATCGTCTCACAAAACCAACGCATCTCTACGAATGTACAATCATCAAAGGAAAAGCCAAAACATCATCAGAAACAAAAGATGTCCAATTTTTTCCACTTGCAAAACTCCCTCTTCTCATCCCGCCTCCCTTTAGAGGATGGATCAATGATGCATACACAAAACAAACGTTAACAAGCAAAAAAATCACAGACGTAAATTACACAACACTACTGATTCACTTAGTGAAACATCCTATACTTGTACTTCGATTTATCTTATCTCGAATCGGCCTCACGATTAATTCATAAAAACTATTTTAGTTGCGAAAATCAAATGAGTAAACAGATAATCGAAAGTCTTTTTCTGGAGGTAATAATGAAGAAGACAATAACAACACTATTTTTGACAACTGCAATTGCATGCGGATTTGCTCAAGAGCAAACTCTTAATGCTAACGCATTCGAACAACCGAAAGCGCACTTTCCAGTAGATACAAAAGAACTGGCAAGAAACGGCACCATTTACATTAAAATGGGTGTTAACGAAACAGCAGAACAACTTCCAAAAAATGACCAGAACCTTATGCCTGGCTTTGGCGCTGGCTACCGAGTAGCTTACGGCCACCATGGAGTTGACATTTCAACAGAAGGGAACTACCGAGCGATTCGAGACGCAGCAGAAGATCGCGTAGCGAACTACTCATACGCTCTTCCAAAAGTAAACTACCTTTACTACATAACACCAAACCAAAACACAAGCTTCTATGCAGCAGCAGGACTTGCTTTGGGCGGCGTTAAACAAACAACAGTCATGGCAGCAACAGAAGAAACTATTGTTGACGAAATCGTAACACCTGCAGTTGCAGCGCATAACATGACACAAGAATTCCACGGCTTCATTCCGAATGCTGCATTTGGATGCGAGTTCAACCGTAAAGGCGATGTAAAAACTTTTGTGCAACTCGATGTGAGCCAACCAGCTCTCAAGATTGTACAGGAAGGAAATTTTTTCGGACCTAAAGTTGCAGTCTCTGCAGGTCTTGGATTCTAATTTTGCGTCATGGAAGGCGTCCCGGTTTGTACGGGTCTTCGCTTCACATGGTCGTAAATAGAAAGCGCCTCGGCAACCATGGTTGCCGGGTGCTGAAGATTCGAGGGCAATACAATCGTATTGCCCTCTTTTGCAAGTTCTCGAAACGCTTCGATATATTTCTCCGCAATCTGCAATCCTGCCGCCCGATCGCCCCCATTGTGACTTAACGCTTCAGCAATTCTTTCAATGCTTCGCGCTGTTGCATCGGCAATGGCTTCGATGGCTTCAGCCTCGCCTCTAGCACGACTTACCCTTTCAATTTGCGCCCCTTCAGCGATATTGATTTCCGCCTGTTTTTGCCCTTCGGATTCATTGATTTTTGATTGCCTAAGGCCTTCAGACTTTAAAATGTGAGCCCTTTTTTCCCTTTCCGCCGTCATCTGAAGTTCCATCGCCTTGCGAATCTCTTCCGGCATTTTAATATCTTTGATTTCATAGCGAAGACACCGAATGCCCCACGAAAGCGCAGCCTGATTGATCGCCTCTACAATCCGCGCATTTAAAGTTTCCCGCTCTTCGAAGGTTTTATCTAAAGGCAAGGTCCCAATTTCGGAACGCATCGTTGTTTGCACAAGCTGAATCACTGCCTGAATCGGGTCTTTCACTCCATAGGACGCCGCAATTGGATCCACAATCTTCACATAGACAATACCATCTAAAACAACGCTGACGTTGTCTTGCGTGATGGCTGTTTGCTCCGGCACAAAAACCGATTCTTCCTTTAAGCAATGTTTGTATGCGACAACGTCGATGAAAGGGAAAATCCAATTCGCGCCCGGTTCTAATTTCCTGTGATATTTACCAAGGCGCTGCACAATCCACACCTCTTGATGGGGGATGATACGGCTTCCCAAATAGAGAATACCCCCCAAAACAACAACAGCTATAAAAAAAGTAATCATTTCGAAAGCCATATCCACATCCTAAAAGGAGCTATTGAAGCCGATTCAAAGAATTAATCGCAAGGAAGAGAAAATAAACTCAGTAGATACCCCCTTTTCGGCGACGCCTCGGAAAGAGAAGAAATCGCAAGTTTACACTCATCTAAGCTGTGACCTAAATCTATCAGAAGAAGAACCAATCTTGCATCGATTGCCTCCACATCCCCTTTCCACCCTTTGCTGAAAAGATTGGCAATCGGCCTTTGGATCATCTTTGCAAAACAAAGAGCCACAGCTTTTGCGCCGGGCATCGGAATCACAACATCGGGAAGGGGCCAATCCAGAGAAATAAA
>CAZQNB010000028.1:0-19939 GCA_964594545.1 uncultured bacterium
AATCAGCCAAAATAATCCCAAAAATTGACGAACCCTAGGTTACGCAAGAGGTCTATTCTAGCCAGTGAAGAAATAGACCAATTGTCTGTTCCTCCGGATGCTTCGCATACAAGTTTAGAATAAATGGTGCAGGATCCATTAACTCTTCCTCAGAGTCAATATCATCCTCTAATTGTTGGAACGAACCGTAATACGTCATAGGACGGGAGAAAAAAAAGTAGGGGTCTTGCTGAATCATGAACACCTCTCATAACTTTTTACATAGCCTTATGATCTCTTCAAAGCTATCAAAATTTTAGGTTCTTGCTTATTTCGGATATCCCCTTTAAAATTTGAATTTTCTTGAACTTTGAGGGTCTGGATGTTCCGTTTACTTTTTGTTGTTTGCCTTTTTTTTGCTTCGTGCTCTAAACAGCCGCCTTGTGTTTCTAAACAGGTAGCTCGTTTAAGTTTGCAGTCTGAACCCACTTCATTAGACCCTAGGAAAGCGCGAGATTTAGATGGTGGTATCATTTTAAGAATGTTGTTTGAAGGCTTGATGCGGACCTCAAAAGAGGGATCTCTTGAATGCGCCTTAGCAGAAAAAGTAGAGATCTCCGATGACGGATTACGCTATGTTTTTCATGTAAGAAAGGCCAAATGGTCAGATGGGACTTTTGTTACGGCTCATGATTTTCTAACCTCTTGGCAATCGATTTTAGATCCTCAGTTTGCAACCGATATTGCCTACCATCTTTTCCCGATTAAGAATGCAAAATCTGTAAAGATAGGCGAAAAACCGATGAGTGATCTTGCTGTTTTTGCAGAAGATTCTCAAACTTTAGTCGTTATTTTAGAAAACCCGACGCCTTATTTTTTAGAACTATTGTCGACACCCCCATTTTTCCCTGTGTCTAAGTCTGTTGTGAGCGCAAATCCAAATTGGGCGCAGGAGGCTGCGACATTTGTTTCAAATGGTCCGTTTCAGATGGACCTTTGGAAGCATGCAGATGAGCTTATCTTGAAGAAAAACCCAAGTTACTGGGAAGCAGAGGCTGTCCATTTAGATGGGGTGGATCTATGCATTGCAACGTCTGATACCGCCTTTCGGATGTTCGAAGAACATAAGCTCGATTGGATTGGATCTCCCCTTTCTGCTATTCCAACAGATGCAATTGACACCTTGAAAACGAATCATCAATTAGAATACAGCCCTTTTTTAGCGACCGGTTTTTGCAGACTCAATGTGAACGAGATCATTGGGGAGACGGAAAATCCGTTGTCTAATCCGCAATTTCGAAGAGCTTTAGCCCTCTCGCTTGATCGCTCATCCATTGTAGGGAATTTATTGAAGGGAGGTCAAACGATCGCTACGAGTTTGGTGCCAAAAGAAATGGGCATTTATGGCGAAGGGTATTTTTCTGACAATAGTTTAGATGAGGCAATTGAGCTCTTAAATAGCGCGCGAGGAGAGCTTCCTTTCCCTCCAATTGTGATCAGTCATCGCAATGATGAGAGAAGTTTGATGATTGCGCAAGTCTTGCAAAGACAATGGCAGGAAAAATTGGGGTTAGATGTTTCCATTCTTGCTGTTGAACCAAAAGTCTATTTTCAAAAAGTCTCTCAAAAAGATTTTCAGATTGCCATCGGCTCTTGGACGGCCGATTTTAACGACCCAATCAACTTTTTAGAAGTGTTTAAATTTAAAAGTAATGGAACCAACAACACCGGATGGGAGAATCCTGAATACATTGATCTTTTAACCAGATCTGGTCTATGTATTGATTTAGAAGCGCGAAAGCAGATTTTGAGGAAAGCGGAAGAGATTTTAATGAGAGAGATGCCGATCATTCCGATCTATCATTTTGCGCTAAACTATGTAAAAGCAAACGATTTAGTCGGAGTTTCCTTAACGCCTCAAGGATATTTGGATCTTCGGACAGCTTCGTTTGAAAAACGGTAGAAGCAATTTATGTTTAAGATTCTCTTCTTGATATTTGCTCCCTTGATGGGTTTTGCAGGGCCAGATTCGGGAACAATTCTTCTGTATAACGATTCCCCCTTTATCCTTACTGCAACCATTCAGGCCTCGGATGGGACCTATTTAGGGGAATTTACCATTCAGCCGAATCAGCAGAAAAATTTTACAACCAATCTTTCCCCTACGCAATACGAACATCCGGGCCGTCCGGAGGTTTCTTTAACGCCATACACTGTGATATGGCAATGCCCTTCAGAGGGCTTTTATTCGATGTGTAATCGTGTCTCTCCGGGATCTATGATCAGAGCCAATGATTGCCCAGGACTGCAATTTTGCAGCCCTAAGAAAGAGAATAAAGAAAAGCCCGCATCTACATTGCAAAAGAAGAAATAATTATTCGTTTGGATCGACAGGATCGCCTTTAATGTAGGAGAGTTTGCGTAAAAATACGCCGTTTTCATCGTACAGCGAAGCAATCCCGCTGCCATTGATGACGGACGAAATCGCATCGAGGCCATTTTTTTTGTAGTAAAGCCCTTTGACTAACTTGTCTTCTTCATATTCTTCAACAAGCATCAAAGATCCATCTCTATACCAAGAAAGAGAGGGCCCCATCTTCTTATTGCGACAAAAATCTCTCTGGCTTTGCATTTGTCCGTTATTATACCAAGTCTTTACAGATCCATGAACGGCGTTATCTTCCCAGTTCATCGAGAGCTTAGGCTGCAGTTGGGTTTTGTTGTCTTGTGCTCTTTCGGATGAGAGGTAGTAGATCGTCTCAGTTCCTGCTTTCTTCCCGTTTTTAATGTAGTAGGTTGCTTGGAGCTCCCCCTTACTTGTGAACTGCTTGACTCCACCTTCGGCAAATCCTTGTTGGATTTGGACCATTAAGGAAAGAGTGTCCCCCTCAAACAAAGCGCGAAACCCGCTTCCTTCCTCAATTGAGGAGAGCTGCTCGCCTTTGTTATTATAATACGTCCCTTTTAAGATCAAATTATCCTTGTATTCTTCTTCCCAAGCCATCTGGTTATTTTGAAAATATCCAAAGCTTGGTCCTTCTTTGTTTCCCTGTTTATAGGAAATTTTGGATCGGATAGATCCGTTTGGATAATACTCTGTAGAGGTTCCTTCAAGGACATGTCTTCGATAGGGCAGTTCTTTTTCGATCGCTCCGGAGGGGTGGTAATGAACGGATACTCCCTCTAGGGCTCCTTGGGAATAGGGAAGTATAGCAAGCAGCTTGCCTTGCTCATCCCACACTTTACTCGTTCCGTGAAAAAGCCAATCTTTTTGCGCTCCTTGAACCACATCGGCAGTCCCTCCAATCACAAAGGCCTCGATTCGAAGCTGCCCATTGGGATGCCACTCTTTATAAGCTCCATGGGCTCTTAGCTCCTCGGCTTCCAGATATTGCCAGGGAGCTCCATTGGGATGATATGTGGTGATAATCGATTTGCTTTTCCCCTCTTTGCGGTAGATACGAACGATTTTTTTGTACGGTTGGGAGGCGAGAAAATTTGTTTGATTGTAGTGCTCAAGTCTTTCCGGCGTGCTGATTGTTTCTGTAAGACCATTTCTATCTTGGATTTGAATGGCAACGATAGAATCTGATGTGTTGCTATGGGTGCAGCCGGAAAGGAATAGAGCAAAAGTGACAAAAATTATTTTTTTCATTTGATGAATTCTCTTTTTATACATTGCATTTCTACTTCAAAAACTTCGGTTTTAATTGGTGTTTGTTTTTTTTCTAAACGAAAATCTGTGATGACCATTTGGGGGCGATGCTCACTACTTACATGAGACTCAATCGGAATGTCTTCGATTTCGGAGAGGAGTTTTTTTATGTCCTCTCCATTCATTTGCACAGGATGTCTTTGTTTTTCTTCTGTCTCTTTAATTGTTGCAGATGATCTGATTTCATTTTCTACAAAATGCAAACGATTTTCCCCATTTTTTAAAAAATGGAGCCGAGATTCGAAAAGTTTTTTGTCTGCTAAAGCCGGATGTCGAATGAGTGTTTCTAATTCGAGGATCTCTCCGCTCAAGAATGTAAGGGACTCTATTTTTTCATCGAGAAAATAGGGATTTGGCTTTGCGTAACGCTCTAAAAATTGTTCTTTTTGCGCCTTCTTTTCGATCGCCGACCTCCCTTTTTTACAGGCGTTGTAAAATCTCTCTTCGAGTTCTTTGATTTTTGCGTAACTAGAAAAAAGATAGGCAGATCCGGCCAAGATAGGCAGGAGCATTAAAAGAAAAAAGAAGGGAGATTTTGAGAGGTAAAATTTTCCAATTTTTTCAAGAAGCATGGGGAGTCTTTTGGTTTAAATAAAAGGATACGCGATACAGATCGTCTATCGCTTCCCAATGGATTTCTTGCGAAGAATCGACCCATTCAACTTCTTGGTAGAGACTTTCGTGCAATTTTCGGGCGCTTAATGGGCTTTTAGTTTTGAACTCGAGTTCAATTTTTGCCTGATAGGGATCTTTAGGTGTATCCATTTGGGGATATTGTAACAGCTTATAGTGAACGTAATTGATTTCAATTGGACAGGCTTCTTTTTTTGATTCTTGAATGATGGGATGTTGATAGAGCCAAGAAAGAACTTCGGAGGCTTTTGGCCCCTTGGCTAAAAAGGGGTATTCCTTTGAATATGTTGCCACCGCTTTATTCCAACGATTTAAAATTTCTTCTTCATCATCGCCTACAAAAATCTTCTCTGTTAACGCTTTATCCCATTGATTTATTGTTGCATGAAGATGGCTGACCATTTCTTGTTTTTTGGATTTTAAGGTCATGTTTGAAAACCCAAAAAGACCCCATCCTATGGAAAGAGATACAAAAGAAAAAAATAAAGAATAGATGCCTGCCTTTTTCCAGTTTTTCTTGGGGAAAAATTCTTGCGTGCGAAGCTGGAGCGCTTTTGATTTATCTCCGACGGCAAGACCAATTGCGATTGCGTATTTTTGTTCCTCTTTGGGAATTTCCAAGGTGTCGTTGAGTAAGATGGAGTTTCCAAAGCAATTTTCTAAATATTCTTGCATTTGCCCAAAGGCATCGACTCTGCCTGTAAATAATACAGGTTTTGCTCCATATTGCTTGGAAAAAGAATAGATGACTTTTGAAAGTTCTTGCTGCATTTCTGACAATCGCGAGGAAAGGTGGGAGTTTAACGTGGCCTTGAGCTGAAGAAGGTCGATTTGTTTGGCAATGCCTGTGATCTCTTTGGAAAAGAGGATTTTTTTTCTGTCTTCCCATAATGCATTCAGAAGCGATTCTGTCCCTCCATCAATAGAGTGAAATTTCTTAAGATCCCCCTTTTCCATGCAAACAGCGGTCCATTCTTCAGCCCCGAGATCAACAATAAAAGCATCTTCGAGATGGGGCATTTTCCAGGAGATGTAATCAATCAGAGCAAGGGGCGTTGCAGAAATGCCGTCGGGATCGATTTTAAGTTGCTCTAGAATCCGGAGATGTTCTTTGATCCCTTCTCTGGAAGCCGTAAAGAGGAGGATGTCGGTTTTATCTTTTGTTTTTTGAATAAAATAGGGAGACGAAAGGACCTCTTTTTCATCAAAGTGGCTTGTTGTTTCCGATTGGAAGGCAATGATTTTCTCCAAATGACGTGAGCCATTCGTGTTTATTTCCAGAGGGCGTGAAAGGGTATTCTTTGTGGGAAGCGATGAGTAAATTTTTTCTTTAAATAAGTGGGTGTAAAGCTGCTTTACATTTTCAGGTTCGTTCAAAAAAAAGGATTTTAAAGAAAAGACTTCCCGTCGTTTCTTTTTTTTTTCAACGAATGCAATGCGAAGGAAGGGCTTGTCGATCGAAATTCCAAGAATATGCATACCAGAGATGCTATCACACTTGGCTATTTTCTCTCGATTTAAGTATACTCTTTTCTATGAGCATCTATTATTTGTATAAAGTCATACATTTTATTTTCTTAGGCTACACAATCCTCCTGACGGTTCGCATCTTAAGTTCCTGGGTGCCTGAATTACAGAGAAAGACGTGGTTTCGCTTTATTGCTTTTTATACCGATCCCTATCTAAATATTTTTCGAAAAATTGTTCCTCCTATTGGCGGAGTTCTCGATTTGAGTCCGATTCTCGCCTTTTTTTCTCTTCGGATAGCGGAATCGATTCTTTTGGGATTTTTTAGATGAAAGAGCAGCATCTTGCCCCTTTTTACTTAGGGTCTGTTCGATTGCGCAATCGGGTCTTATACGCCCCTTTGGCGGGCTGCTCAGATTTTCCTTTCCGCCAAATGTCTACGCGCTATCAGCCGGCCATTGTGTATTGCGAGATGGTCAAAATGGACGCCCTTGTCCGCAATGATATCCATACCTATCGACTTTTAGATTACGATGCCTCCATGCATCCGATGGGCGCGCAGCTCTGTGGAAGCAAGCTCAAGATTGCAGCGCAGTCGGCGAGGATCATTGAAGATCTGGGCTTTGATGTATTGGATTTTAATTGCGGCTGTCCTGTGGATAAAGTGACAAAAGATGGGAGCGGTTCCGGGATGCTAAAACATCCGGATCTGATCGGAGAGATGCTCTCTACTATGATTTCTGCAGTCAAGATCCCCGTTACTGTGAAAATTCGGGCGGGATGGGACGAGCAGTCGATCAACGCCCCTTTGATCACGCAAATTGCAGAGCGCGCCGGCGCAAAGGCGATTACGGTCCATGGCAGGACAAGAGCGCAAGGGTATAAAGGGCCTGCCAATTGGGATTATATTAAAGCGTGTAAAGATGTGGCTAAAGATATCCACGTGATTGGCAATGGGGATGTTTTTGATGCCGATGCAGCTTTAAGAATGTTTGCGCACACCGGTTGCGACGCTGTGTTAGTTTCTCGGGGAACGATGGGCAGGCCGTGGATTGTCCAAGATATTTTGAGAGCTATGGAGGGATTGCCCCCGATTGTTAGAACGCCGCTTGATATACGAGACGCGCTCATTGAGCATTTTCATTTGATTATTCGCTATCGGAATGAACGGCAGTCGTTGCTTGATTTTCGTCGTGTGGGGTGTTGGTATTTAAAGCAGTGCGAAGGGGTAAAGGAGTTGCGCATTTCTTTAAATAGAGCAAGCTCTACTCAAGACGTGATGCAGATCATTCATCAGTTTCCTTGGGATCAGATTTCTTTGTCCCAGTCTGTTCTTTTCGCAGAAAGTGAGTGTTAAGGGGTTGTCCAATAATAAATTTTAGAGCTGTATAGGAGAAAAACGGTTCAGGTTTTGAGGATCTTCTCGCAACTGGTATTGCATCAATACCAGTAAGAGAAGATCCTCAATAAGATGAATCGATTTTTCCCTATACAGCTCTAAAAGTTATTGTTGGGCGACCCCTAAGTTTCTTTGTCCTCGCGAAAGCGATCTTCAAAGATCTTTAGGAGTTTTTCAATATTTTTGGGTGATTCTTTAAATTCTTTCTCTTTTGTTGGTGTCTTTTTTTGGATCCATTCGATGAATGCATCACTTCCCTGTACATGCGCGCCGAAGGCTCTTGCTTGTCGTTTGAGGCCGGCATCATTTGTGATCACGGTGATTGCCTTCCGATTTTTTGTAAGTTCGATTTTCTCTAAAATAAAGCAGTCCGCCGTTTGCCCTTTCGGGGTGTAGATAATTTCTAGTGGAGATTGATAGTTTCTTCCGCTCTCTTCATCTCGTTTATGGGATCCGTCGAAAATCAGAAGACCGGATAAGGCTTTTGAAGCAAAATTTTTTTGTAAGTAAAAGATGAGATCTTCTCTTTGGGATCTAAAGTCGTTAGATGTTTGAATCGATGAGAAAAGAAGGTTGTACCCATCGATTAAATAGATCACGAAAGGGCGATCGATTCAAGGGTGTTTAGGATTTTGTCGAGAGCTTTGCGTCGATGAGAAACTTTGTTTTTTACAAGATCGCCAAGCTCCGCAAAGGATTTGTTGTATCCGTGTTTGATAAAAATAGGATCGTACCCAAATCCACTGCCGCCTTTATCGTGAGGCGATATGATCCCTTCACAGGTTCCTTTAACCGTTTTTTTGACCCCCTCAGGAGAGGCAAGCGCAATGCAGCATTCGTAATATGCATTGCGGTCTTCATCCATAAGATGAGCCATTTCTGCGAGGAGTTTTTTTCGATTTTCAAAGTCTGACGCCTGATTGCCTGCGTATCTGGCTGAGTAGATGCCGGGAGAGCCGTTTAAGGCCGGAACGGTAAGTCCTGAATCATCCGCAAGGACGTAGCGACGGAGACTTTTTGCAGCATGTGTTGCTTTTAAAATCGCATTTTCTTCAAATGTGCTTCCCGTCTCTTCCGGAGGAACATAGTTTGGGAAATCAGAAAGGCTTAAGATGTCAATATTTGAAACGCTTTTAAGCATCGAACGGAATTCACGAATTTTATGCATGTTCGTGCTCGCGATGACAAGCTCGAAGATCGGGACTTGAGAGACTTCTTTTTTTCCCATATCTGCTCTTATACCACGATCCTATTTTTCTTGATCAAAATAATTATCGATATCCGTAATTGTAAAATGATCCCCTTGGAATTCAAATTTAGCGCCGACTGTTTTCCCTTTCATTGCTTGGGCTAACTTCGATTGGAAGGAAAGGATCTTTTTTTCTGCGTCTGCATCCCAAGGACCTAAAAGGGTGAACCGAATATGCTCCCCTTTTGAGTCTTGACAGTGGACGATGGATCCAACGCCCACTTCATCAGGAGTGATATCTTGAGGCGTCAAAATACGGGCTAAAGCCATTTGATCGGAGAGAAACTTGAGCTCAGACTGGAGTCGATCTCTTCTTTCTAAAGCCGCTTTAAATTCTGCGTTTTCCCGTAAATCGCCAAGCGCTCGCGCGGTTTCGATTTCTTTGGCATTTTGTACCGTTTCCACGGTCGCAATTTGCTGAATTCTCTGTTGGAGTTTTTGGTACCCCTCTTGCGTTGTCCAGATGGTGTTATCGAGAGGCTCCCCTTTTTCTTTATCTTTTCTAAGACGGCCGATGGAGGGGTGGACAACTTCGCCAAGAGAATGGAGGATTTTGATGTCGTGATCCGTAAACGATCCACACTTTGTTGCAAGGAGAAGGTATTCCTTCACCTCTTCAAGAGAGGAGTGGCCTAAGATTTCTCGGACAATTGCATAGCGATCGTCGGTGACGAGGACAAGGACTTTCTTGGCAAGATCTCGAGTCTGCGGCTTTTTTTCTAGGTGATCTAAGAGGATGAGGAGATTTTCGAAAAATCTGTTTTTCCCTGCTTTGTCTGCAAACGGAAGTTTTGATTTTTTATCCAAAATCTTTTGGAAATACCAAATCAGGACTTCCGGGTACATCGTAGGATGAAGGAGAAGCGAGGAGATTTTTTGTTTTAAATCTTCTTTTGTCTCTGTGTTGTTGAGTTCGAGAGCGAGAAAATCTCGGATGGAATTTTGATCTACGGTAAACAGGAGATCCAAAAAGGTTTCTTTCCAATCTTTTCTGATTTTTCGAGCGACTTGCAAGCATCTTTTTTGGAAGGAAGAGATTTCCATTTCTCGAATGGTTCCGGTGATGTTGTGCATCTCGGCAATGCGCTCTGAGATTTGCTGCTTGGCACCTAAAGAGTCGACATCTTCAAGAAGAAGGAGGAGCCCCAATTTTTGGGCTTCGATGAGATGGTCTTGTTTTAAAAGTTCCTGGAGTTTGCTCTCTAATGAGGCTTTAAATTCGCCATTTTTTAGAGTTTCCGGGAAGTCGCGTAAGAATGTGTAGATCATTTGAATATTTGCTTGAACGCCGGGATTTGATTCCAATTCCTTATGAAAAGCCATTTCGTGGGGGAGATCTTGTTCTCTTATGCGGAAAGGATCTTTGAGATCTTTAGGAGATTCAATTTTTGTGTCTTTTTTGATCTTTGCTCTTGCCGTTTGCCACCAGCGGTTCCATTCTTCAGAGGGGATGACAAGATCTAAGAGCTCTTCTTTAATTTCCGCTGCCGTTTTCGGTCCTAAATCTTGGATGAGGAGGCGAATTACTTCCGTTGGAGAGTCTTTCGCTTCTTTTTCAAGAGCGTCGGGATCTCCAAATCGTCTTGCGTAAAAGTGCGTTTTTTTAATCGGAAGCAAGGTTTTAAATGCTTTGTCAAAAGAAAGCGATTGAGGCCCGAGTACATGCTCAAATTCGAGGGAAAGCTCTTCTCGAACAAGAGACACGCTGGCAATTTCCCCCGTTCCCCATCCGGCGGTATGAAATACGTAATTCCCCTTTTCCATGTGGGTGAGGAGTTCAAAATTTCGAATTGCACCTTGGAACTTTTCCCGATTTCTTAAACCGACGAGACGAAGTTTTTCATTGAGAAGAGCGTCCTCTGGATTTTGTTGCTTAATGTGTTCTATCGCAAGATCTGCTAATTGTTCGCTATTGGTTGTTTGAAGATCCAAGATGAGTCTAAGGACTCCGTGGGCATGTTCCGGATTTTGTAAAATGCGCCAAAGGGGGAGGGCTCTTTCTACTTGAAGACCAAAGGGCTTTGCAAGCTCTGAGTTTTTTACACATTCTAAGATCGCGACCATTTCATCGCCCTCAGGCTGATCGCCATAGCAATATTCTTCCCAGATTTTTAAGAAACCGGGATAGTCGTTGTTCAGTATTCTTTCGCGAAAATCTTTTAGATAAGCCATCGATTGTGATCCCAAAGCAAGCGTCCTTTTAAGAATTAATAAGGAGTATAGTCTGCCCGGACATAATCTTCAATCCGAGATTCTTATTTTCAATTTTATGCTCGTTTTGGATATTTTTTCGCTTCAATTTGGATAAATTTCTATGGATTTCTGCGGTCGATTATGAGTTGCGATGTGGTGGTTGGTCGATCCTGTGCCGGACTGTTCGGTGGGGAGGTTTTTCCGGGGCGTGAGGAATCTTTAGGGCTTTCCTTGTAGTGTTTGTTTGTTGACGAGGTGGATTTTGCTTTCTGTGGCCGATTTCCCTTTCAATGGCTGATAAGAGGAGGATTGTCTTTAGCTTGCACTCCATTATTCTTTTTTCAGCTTCGGAAATATTTGCACATCTGTTCTTTAAAGACGTCAGACGATTTTGTAGATTCTCTAGATATCCTTTAGGGCGTTGGGCACTTATCGGCGCCAAAATTAAGAAAACCCAAAGGGGAAGAGAGGCAAAAAAAACGCAAAAAGTTACTTGTCTTGGTGTTGGTGGGCATAGATTATTTGGGTAAGCCTCAAAGATTTTTGTTTGCGGAAAGGATGTTTTGTTTTCTGTCATAAGGTGTCTAATTTAAAGGCAGGTACTGTATAAAGAAGCGTTTTAAATGTCGATAAAATTTTTAAATTTACAGCAGATTTCTCAAGAATCGGTTTTCGGGAGAGATGGCTGTGTTGAATAATTACTTTAATGCCAGGGGACGACCAGGGCCTTTTCTTTTTTTTGGCTTCATCTGTTTGAAAGATTTTGGGTCGATAAGAAAAGTAAGACTTCCCCTTTGAACTAGGGCTTTGTTATACTGACGCCAGTTGCGTTTATGCATCTTGAGAACTCCTTCGTTTGTCTTCCACGACGGCAAAGGAGTTTCTTTATTTTAGGGGTTTTTTCTCAAGCTTTCTCTATAGAATTTTTCAACACAGCCTCCAAACGCCGATTCTTCAATCACGAGCGGTATATATACTAACTTTTTTACGCATTTAATTAATACAGAATGTAAGCTAGAATATAGATAATTAAACAAGGGTTGAATTATATGGATGATAGATTGGGGTATTGGTCTGGGGTTGCCTTTGGAGCTTACTACTCATGCAGCTCGTACGAGGGTGATAAATCTGCTTTCTCTCCCATTCTCGCTCTTTCCGGAGGCGCTCTTGCGCTTTCATTCGGATACCGTTTTTGTTATCAGAATAAAGGTCAAACAATCCTTGCGAAGACGATTAACGGGACTAGCCACGCTGCTGCCGATGCTCTTCAAATGGGGGCTGGTTTTGTGGCAGGGGCTTTGTGTATTCCCGTGGTATCTTCAATTGTCCTTGCCGCAAGAGATTGGAGCGCTGCAAGCCTTTACCGAGAGGGGGGCTTTTTGACAAAATCTTTACTTGGCTTTGGTCAGGAATCTTGTGGAGAAAGCTGCGTTACTGCTGCGGTAGGGGTAGCTCTATCGACTGTTGCGATTTTAGCTTCATCAGGCGCGGCTATTTTTGCTCGAATCCTGGCTAATACAACAAATCCTGTTGAAAAAATTATTATAAATGGTGATTAATTAGTTTCTTTTGTGCTATAATTTCATTATTATGATAGGTGAAACAATATCTTCCCCTTTTTTAGGCAAAGTCAAAATTGATTTTGACCCCGTTCGCAAGGTGTTTTTCCTTGTCGTTCCGATATTTACCACGACAAAAGAATTGCCCTCTTCTGTAAAAAAATATGTTGAGGCGAGAGAAAATCATTCTTTTAATCCGTATAAAACATCTTTTAGAATGGAAGGTCCATATCAGGTGAACTTAGTGCAGGAGCTCCCGTTTCAGTGGGGGTTTCAGCCGAGTTTTAGAGAACAGGTGCATGGCTTTAGAAAGCTTGCCGCCCAAAGCCATCACCTTCTTTTGGATCTCGCCATCGAAGAAAAGATGGCGCAAATCGAAGAGCACCTTCTGGATGCCCTTCTCAATTAACGCTTCTGAATTAACTCATGCAGCTGAGCGATGAGGTCTTGGATCACTTCTTTCTCTGCATGGCTTGGAACACATATTTTTTTCTTTAACATTTCGCGAGCTCTTTTCAGATAAGTGATCGCGTGGTCTGCTAAGTTGGGAAGCCGTTTGTCTGTTTCGTCGAGCGGGAACTCAAGCCGAATGAGATTCAAAAGCTCTTGTTTTGTTTGCCCTTCGTAATTGCGGACAATTTCTTCTTTTTTGAAAAGGTCCCCGTTTCTGCTCGCTAAACTGTAGATTACCTGGCGCGGCATCTGGTCAATTTTTGTGTGCAAAACTTGCGGCATTTGGGTGTAGAATTCGTAGTATTGGAGAAAGTTATACGGCGTTTGACGATTCCCGTAGGTCGCAAAAAGCCAGGCTGTAAAAGCGCCGTCTTTATAGTTTTTTAAAATCTCTTGCGCCCGTTTAATTCTTTCGCCATGAAGGATGACTGCTTGGTTTGTAATAGCTTTAACTTCAGATGTAAGGGCACTTAAAAGCTGTAGGTCTTGGCCCACGTCAAAGGCTTCATTTTGGCGGTAGCTTTTAAGGATCGATTCGAGCATCGACGTTTCTGTTGGGTTGAGTGCAGTTACGCGAAAAACCCCCGAAAAGCTAGATAAATCCCCATTGGTTGCTCTTTCAACGAGAGCTGTCATTTTTGATGTGACTTGCTCTTTCTGGCGAAATCGTAAGTTGAGGAGATCATTGAATTTGGACATCTTCAAACCCTGGTTAAAATTTCTGAAGTGAGCGCCCTATAATCAAGGGACGCGCGTGCATTGGGCGCAGTCTCAAATATAGGTTTCCCATAAATGGTCGCTTCAGATACCGCGATATCGCGTCTAACTTTTGTTTGCAAGAGTTTTCCAGGAAATGTTTCCTCCGTCACATTCAAAAAGGCATCATTACTTTTGCCACGGGGGTTCCAAAATGAGAGGGCAACACCCAAAACTTTTGTCCCGTGTCTTTCTGATATATTATTGATGAAGAGAGAAAGCCTTTGTAATCCCTTCACGCTATAAAACTCCGGGGTTGCGCAAACAAGGGAATAATTCGACGCAATCATCGAAGATTCTGTCAGCCAGCAAAGGGACGGCGGCGTATCAATAATGATAAAATCATAGTCCAGATTTTTCAAAATGTCTTTGAGCCGTTCATGGGAATATCTGTCTGCTGCGAGAGATCCGGAAACTTCGACCCGCTCGAGCCATGTATCTGCCGGGATGATAAACATGTTCGGAATGCACGTGGGCAAAATCACTTCAGATAAAGTTTTTTCCCCTTGTAGAACCGGCGCGATGCTGTCTTGCTCGTCAGGATCGAGCCCAAGTCCCGTTGTGAGATTGGCTTGGGCGTCGAAATCGATGAGCAAAACTTTTTTTTTGTGATATTTAGCAAGCGCAGATCCGATATGCAGCGTTGTGGAGGTTTTTGCTGTCCCCCCTTTAAAACTACTAATCGAAATAATTGTCATACGTTTTTACGGACTCATTGAATAAGGTGACATTAATGCTCTTGTTTCTCGTTCTTTGATGATTTTGGAGAGGAAGTCTGCAATCTCTACTTCGCCATGGACAACGTTGTCTCTTGTGCGAAGGGAAATTGTTTTGTTTTCCACTTCTTTATCGCCGATCGTGAGCATATAATTTACTTTTAACAATTGCGCATTGCGCACTTTTTTGCCAACAGATTCATTTGTACAGTCGAGTTCCGCGCGGATGCCGGCTTTCTGCATTTGCTGGATCACTTCTTCTGCAAAAGGAACATGCCGATCAGCAACGGTTAGGATGCGGACTGGATACGGGCTGATCCAGAAGGGAAATTTGCCGGCAAAGTGTTCAATCAAGATCCCGAAGAATCTTTCAATCGATCCTAAGATTGCTCGATGCAGCATAACAGGTCTTTTGTGCGATCCGTCGCTATCGACGTATTCGAGTTCAAATTTTTGCGGGAGCGCAAAGTCGAGCTGAATGGTTCCGCACTGCCAGAATCTTCCCAGTGCATCCCGAATTTGGATGTCGATTTTTGGACCATAAAAAGCTCCATCTCCTTCGTTGATGTGATACGAATGGCCGGAATCATCTAGCGCCCCTTTTAATCCATCAGTTGCGATTTCCCACTCTTCATCAGAGCCGATGGTTTTTGTTTTGTCCGGGCGTGTAGAAAGGCCCAATCGATACGGAAGTCCAAAGGTCATGTAGAGCTTATCTGCAAACTGAATGAGTTTGAGGATCTCTTCCCGAATCTGGTCGAGGCGCATAAAAAGGTGCGCGTCGTCTTGGTGGAAGCTCCGAACGCGGAAGAGGCCGTTGAGCGCTCCTGAGGCTTCAAATCGATGGACATGCCCAATTTCTGCAACGCGTAGCGGCAGCTCTCGATAGCTGTGGGTTGCTGTTTTATAATAGAGCATACATCCGGGGCAGTTCATCGGCTTGATCGCGAAATCCCGATCTTCAATATGCGATGTATACATGTTCTCTTTGTAATGAAACCAGTGGCCCGATCTTTCCCAAAGCTCTTTGCTCATCATCGTGGGCGTTTTGATCTCGACATAATCGTCTACCTGGAGTTCGCGTAAAAGGGCGATCAATTGATTCCAAATGACAAGTCCATGAGGATGGATGAAAGGCATTCCGGGGGCTTCTTCTTTAAATGAAAAAAGATCTAAAGCGGGGCCGATGATTTTGTGATCCCTTTTCTTCGCCTCTTCTAAAATGAAGAGATATTCTTTAAGCCGCTTTTTCTCAGGGAACGAAATGGCGTAGACGCGCGTTAACATATCGCGATTGGAATCGCCACGCCAGTAGGCTCCTGAAGTTTTGAGGACTTTAAACGCCTTGATCTTGTTTAAAGAGGCCATGTGCGGCCCTCTGCAAAGGTCGAAAAACTCCCCCTGTTTATAAGCAGAAATGGGCTCTTCGTTAAAACTGTCGATCAGTTCTAGTTTAAAGGGGTTTTTTGCAAAAGCGCCCTTTGCCTCATTTTTGCTCGCAAATTCTTCCCGTTTTGTTTTGTGGTTTTCGGAGAGGACTTTTTCCACTTCTTGCTCGATCTTTTCGAAGTCAGCATCAGAGATCGTTAAATTGCCAAAATCATAATAAAACCCCTGTTCAATTGGAGGGCCAATGGTTGGCTGCGCGTCAGGCCAAAGGCGTAAAATGGCTTGCGCCAAAACGTGCGCCGAGGTATGCCAAAACACCTCTTTCCCCTGAGGGTCATCAAATCCAAAGAAAACAACTTCATCGCCATCGTTTAAGGGAAAGTCGAAATCGCGAAGAGTCCCATTTACCCGGACTGCAACCGCTTGTTCCGGCGCCGTGAGGTGGATCTTTTCTGCAAGGTCTTTAGGTGTACTACCTTCCGGTAGATCGAGAGTTTTTTTGTTTATTTTGACTTGCATAGAGAACCCCTTGGATGGTAAAAGTACGAAAGTATACACTTTTAGTGAATTTTGAAATACAGGTGAACTCACCTTACGCACACAGGGAGCCTTATGGGCTGTTTGAAAGCTGTCGATAAATCGATTAAAAAAAAGGGGTCGTATTTACCCAATACTGCCCCCTTTTTTTTAATCGATTTTCGACGCTTTGAAACAGCCCATAAGGCTCCCTGTGTGCGTAAGGTGAGTTGTAAAGCGGTTTTACAGTGAAACAAGAAGCGATACCTCCCCGCCTTGGTCTGGGGATAGTGATTTCTTTAGTCGCCTATTGCTTTTTTATTAGCGCGAGTTCTCTTGTCTGGAGTTTTCGAGGGTCTTTCCCGGTTGTCCAAATTATTTTTATACAAAATATCGTTAGCCTTCTTTGTATTGTTCCCTTGATGTATGTAAAAGAATTTCCCGGGCTGAAGACGCAGGTATTTCCTGTTCATATAATCCGCGATATTGCGGGCGTCTTGAGTTACTATTTGTATTTTGTGGCCATCCGTTTTCTCAATCTTGTCGATGCGACAACATTAAATTATACAGCCCCCTTCTTTGTCCCTCTCTTTTGGTGGATTTGGATGAAGGAAAGGGTGGGCAAGGATGTTTGGTGGTCGATTGTTGTTGGTTTTATCGGGGTTGCAATCATTTTGAATCCGACCAAACAAATTTTTCAGGTCGGGTTTATCCTTGGCATTCTAGCGGGGGTATTGTCAGGGGTTGCTTTATGTGCCGTGCGTGTTTTGAGCCTTAAAAAGGAACCGACCAGGCGCACTTTGTTTTATTATTTTTGTACCGGAACGATTTTGAGCTTCCCCTTTGCTCTTGTGTATTGGATTGCTCCATCGCCTTTGCAGTGGATGAAAATGATTTTCATTGGCGTTGCGACTGCATGCGGACAAATTTTACTCACCATTTCTTATCGCTATGGAACGGCCTCGTACCTATCTCCCCTTGGGTATTCAACTGTGATCTACGCGGGGTTGATTAGCTATTTTCTCTTTGATAAGCCGTTTGGATGGAGAACAATTCTTGGGAGCATTTTAATTGTTTTAGGAGGGTCTGCGACCTACCTTTTGAAAAAGAGACCCAAATCGGTTGCTGAAGCTTTTGAAGCGCCCCATCCGAAAGAAAAGCCCCGTTTATAGACCTCTTGCATAATCTAGGTTATGCAAGAGGAAAGGTATGAAGAAATGGACGACTCTTAATAGCCTTCCATGACTTTCTGAGCTGCGCTCTTTCTTGTTGCAGCAACTTCATCTGGTCCGAATGTATAATGTTCATTCGAATAGTTGTTGCGTAAGTCTTCTTCGTTGTTTGTCGTATTGTAGCTATTATTATATTGCTGACAATTGTTGTTGCATTTTTTTTTGTTTTTTTCTTTGCAGCATGGGTTTGCTTTTTTGTTTTTTTTGGGTTTTTCTTTGCAGCATTCGTTTTTTTCCTTATCACACTTAGCTGCAACGTTGTATCGATAGTTGTCAGAGGTTGCTTTTGCAGAAATGCAAAATCCTGCAGCAATCCCAATGAGTACGATTTTTAAAATGTTTTTGTTCATGATATAAACTCCTAATTATTGTTGAAGCGATTGCTAAAATATTTGCAAATCACCTATTTACCCCAAATTTGAGATCTATATATCGATCCCATAACTTAGGAAAGTCTGTATTAGGCAGCCATCAAACCTTAGGTTCTGTTGATTTTCGGGTTCTTTTGAGCCGATTTTCCATTTTTTTCGTGGGGTAATATCAACCCATCGTATATTACCCCCCGAAAAAAAATGGAAAATCGGCCAAAATAATCCCAAAAATCAATGAACCCTAAGGTTTGATGGCTGCCTTTAATTTGCCTATATCATAAAATCATTTTTTTAAAACACGAAGTGCATTTAAAATTACAGTTACATCGATAATTTCTTGTAAAAGAGCTCCTAAAGGAGGGGGTATTTGTCCGATTGCAGCGAGTATCATTAATAAAAAACTAAGCCCGATCCCGATAAAAATACTTTGCTTGGCGATAAAAAGCATCCGTTTCCCGATCGATACGGCGCTTACGACTTTGGAAAGATCGTCTACAAGCAGCACGATATTAGCTGCTTCCGCAGAAACGGCAGTCCCGTGAGCGCCCATTGCGATGCCAACGCTTGCAGAGGCTAACGCCGGCGCGTCATTGATGCCATCGCCTACCATGACGAGAGTTTTGTATTTCTTTTTAAACTGTTCAACAATTTCTGCTTTTTGCTCCGGAAATAATTCTGATGCAAAATGTTCAATCCCGGCTTCATGAGCGATTCTCTTGGCGGACTCTTTATTGTCGCCTGTAATCATCATAACCTCTTTGATTCCAAGGTCTTTAAGCTCCTGGATGATTTGCGGGACATGGGGACGGATGTGATCGGTCAGCGCTATCGTTCCGATGCAAAGCTCATTTTTAAAGACATAAATAAGGACCCCGTTTTTTTCATTTGGAGGCTGTTTTATTTTAAGGAGGGTTGACGATCCAATCGTATAATGATGCCCCTCAATTTCTCCGGACACGCCTTGTCCCGGCACTTCAGAGAAATTTTTGGGGAAAGGGAGAGTTTTATCCCTTTTTAAGCTTTCCGCAACAATTGCTTTTGCAACAGAGTGGGTTGAGAACTGTTCAATGATGGCGGCGTGGAAAAGAATTTGTTCTTTTGTTTCGTCTCCAAGGGCGATGATTTCTTGAATAACGGGGGTTCCAAAGGTAATGGTTCCTGTTTTATCAAATAAAATCGCATCCGCTGTTCCAATTTGTTCAATGGGAGCGCCTCCTTTGACGATGATCCCTTCTTTGGCGGCTTGATTAATTCCGCAAATAACAGCAAGCGGCGTCGCTAATATGAGAGGACAGGGGGTGGCAACGACGAGAACAGAGAGGATGGTGACAACATCCTGGGTGATGATAAATCCAAGTAAAGCCATACTTAACGTAAGGGGGGTAAAAAAAATAGCGTAACGATCGGCCAGGCGTTGAATGGGGGCTTTTTCCTCCTGCGCCTTTTGGACTAATTTGACAATTTTTTCGTATTGGCTATCCCCACTTTTTTTATCAGCGCGCATTTCAATGGCGCCGCTGATATTTATGCTACCGCTTAAAAGAAGGCCGCCTGCTATTTTCTTTTTGTCTAAAGGCTCTCCTGTGATGGCAGACTCATCGATTTCTGTAGATCCTTGCATCACCGTCCCGTCAACAGGAATCATATCCCCCGGGCGAATGATCAAAATATCGCCAACTTGAACGTCTTTCACATCGATTTCTTCGACTTGGTCGATGTTTGGGGTTTTTCTTCTCGCTTTTCGGGGCGCTCTTTTTAGGAGCGCTTCTAAGGATGAGGACGCTTTTTGAAATCCATATCGTTCGATCGCCTCGCCGCCTGATTGCATAAGGACAACGATGGCTCCTGCAAAGGCTTCGTTTAAGAATACAGCGGTGATGATCGCGAGCATTGCGACAATATCGGAGGCAAATTGCCCCTTGAACATCCCCTTGATCGTTCTATAGACAATCGGGAGGCCTCCCAGGATTAAGGTGGCAAACCAAACCCCATGGCCCCAAGGTTTTAAAGCAGCGTTAAAATACAAGCAAACGCCAAGCAAAATCGCAAGGAGAACAAGGGGCGGGGTCGGATAGGTTTTAAGGAGATTCCAAAATCGTTTCAGGGGATTTTCCTTTGTCTATCCCCTGATGTATCACATAGGTTGGGGTAGAATCAACCTTTAGGATGGTGGATTGTTCGATTGGCAAGTGACGAGACTAGGTTGTCAAGATGTTGTCTTCTGCCTCGTGCATCTGATCCATTTGAGTCGGAATAGTGATTTATTTCTTCAGGATTCGTTCCCAGGGTTTGTGGAGGGGGTGTTCCTGTTA
>CAZQNB010000029.1:0-1612 GCA_964594545.1 uncultured bacterium
AAGCAGCGTCCAACATGTCGAGATTCATTTTCCACTTACCGCTAACAGAAGTTGCTTGCACAGGAACAACTGTTGGTGCTGTAACTGTAGGTGAATTATTGACGAACCAACCAGCAGAGTAGGCAAAAGGAGACGCTGCAGTTGTTGAACTTGTATGATGCGTCTTTTGGTGCATCCATGTGTATTCTACCCAACCGGTCCAATCATCATACTTTGTATCAAATCCTAATCCCACTTTAAAGCCAGGCTTGTAGCGGAAAGCTGGAGATGTAAGAGTTCCGTCTGAAACCCCTGTAACAGGCGGTTTTACAGCTAAATTCATACCTTCTTGAGAAACATGCCAGTAGATAAAGCTTGCAAAGGCATTAAAGTCCCAACCATCTCTTACTGAAATGGCAGCTGGAGCGTTATACGCTGCAGGGAAACATTTTTGATCAGATGGGAGTCCCATCCCTTGCTCTAAACATGCGCAAGGATCTGAAGATCTGCTCTTGTTAGAGGGCATATCTGCATAAAACGTTGAAGCTGCCATCGCAGCCACTGTAAATAAAGAAAATATCTTGTTCACTTGATTCTCCTTAAGGAAAGTTTTAGTAATCGCCAGCGTATCAATTAAATGTTTTTTTTCCTACAAAAAATTTATTTACCCCGATTTTACACCTAAGAAAAACGGGTATAAGTCCTTCATTATTACAAATCTATTTCGCTCAAAAAATTTTCATCGGACGATCCAAAAAATCGGATATGAACATCAAAAAAATATACATGGTCGATTAAATTACATTTGATAGCTTCTGACGAGCGCGAAAGCTGCCGAAAATCGATTCTTGAGGTATCTTCGGTATATACTCCGTCTGGATCCTCTCCAAAATTTCCTGCTTGATTTAATTTTCAATTTGGATTTAACATCCCACTTATAAATTGAATTTACCCTGGCAATTTTGCAAAACATGCGAAGTTTGAGGGGGTCGATTTGGTAAACAGGCTAACAAAATCTCATGCGGCGTTTGTATGGCGCTTGCATGAAAAAATTCCAAAACGGAGAGAACAATGAATCTTTTTGCAAAAACAGGACCATGGGTAGCGGCATCGTTGATCGCAACAGCTTCTATTTTCGGTCAAAACAGCAAATGCGCACCTGCACAAAAAAGTTTTGAGCAGGGTCATGAAATGACACAAAGCCAAATGATGGCCGGATATAACGCCCCTTCACGCATTGAAGTGCGCGGCAGTTGGGATGTGTTTGCAACAGGCAGCTTCACCTACTGGCAACCCATTCAAGAAAACATGGAATTGGCTGCAGTTTATAATACAGTTACAGGGACTACTAATATTGATGCGAATATCGCAAACCCAAGTTTCAACTACAAGCCGGGATTTCAAGTCGGTCTTGGGATGAACTTTGATCAAGACAATTGGGATACATTCGTTGAGTATACATGGTTCCGCGGAACACATAGCACAACAACAACTCTAGATCCTGCACTTACAATGCGATTAGCCCCTCTCAGAGGCTCTATAGGATCTGGACAAAGCTACCAGAGCGCTACTCAAGACTGGAAACTTCATATGGATATTCTCGACTGGGAACTCGCGAGAAGCTCATATGTAG
>CAZQNB010000029.1:1712-19916 GCA_964594545.1 uncultured bacterium
TGGAAACTTCATATGGATATTCTCGACTGGGAACTCGCGAGAAGCTCATATGTAGGAACAAAACTTACTTTCCGTCCATTTTTTGCTGCAAGAGCTGCATGGATTCGTCAAAATCAGAACGGGGCTTTCAATACGCAAAACGACGTTGCTGGTACTAACTTGCTACTAAATAACAAATCGCAATCTTGGGCTGTAGGTCCAAGAGCTGGTTTATACACAAACTGGATGCTTGGCGAAGGCTTTAGAATGTATGGTAACGGAGCTGGAGATATTCTCTTCACACAATACACAAAGTTAAAATCAGCTCAAAGCACTCAAGTTGCATCTGTTGTAACAAACCAATTGACAACTCGTCAGAATAAATTAAACACAATCAGAACCCACCTTGATCTTGAGTTAGGTTTTGCTTGGGGATCTTATTTTGACAATAACAACTGGCACGTAGATCTCTCTGCAGGTTACGGATTCCAAGTGTTCTTTGATCAAAACATGTTCCGATTCTTCACAGATGGTACAAATGTTGCAACTAGCCTTTCCCCCAATGGAAATCTCTATGTACACGGCTTAACAGCGACAGCACGCTTCGACTTCTAAGAAGCCTTGTTGCTTAAAAGTTAATTCAGCCAGGTTGGATGCAAATCTAACCTGGTTTTTTTATAGTTGTCTATTTTCTAAATTCATCGATTAGATTCGCAATCAAGGCAGTCCATCCGGTTTGGTGAGAAGCGCCAATTCCACGTCCTGTATCTCCATGAAAATGTTCATAGAAAAGAATGTGATCTTTAAAGTGGGGATCTTTTTGGTATTTTTCTTGGGTACCGTGGATCGGTCGATTGCCCTTCTCATCTACCTTAAATAGCTTAAGCAGATCTTCCGCAAATCCTTGCGCCATTTCTTGTAAATTGACAGATCTCTCATTTCCGACCTGAACCTTTAGATCATCATTATACGCTCCATGAAGACGAAGCAATGTATCGATCATCAGATAATTTAAAGGAAACCAAACAGGACCTCTCCAATTTGAATTGCCCCCTTTAATCTTTTCTCTTGCCTCTCCCGGTTCATAAGAAAGGGTAAAATCATGAAACTTAGCCGGATTTTTCTCATGATATTTAGACAAACTCCTCAGGCCATAAGGGGACCTAAATTCTTCCGGATTCCAGATATTTTTTAGAAAATGGCCGCACTCTTCAATATTCAAAAGCCCAAAAACGTGCTTTGTGCCCGAAGAATGGGGAACCTCTTGAATACAACTTTTTGTAAGCTCTGATCTCTTTTGCGTCAGCCACTGATAGGCCAGATAAAACTCAGGAAATTGCTTTAATTCTTCTTCATCCCACACATCACACGCAAAAAAAGGGATGATTCCAACAAGCGAACGAACGCGTAATTTTTCAATCTCTCCCTCAGGATCTCGAATGCAGGAATAGAAAAATGAATCTTCGCTATCCCACATATCATATTTGCGCCAATACCCTTTGCGCATGGCAGCTGTCGTATAGATAAAGTGGTGAAAAAATTTAATTCCCAGCCCTTCGTAAATCGGATTTTTTTTAGCGAGTGTGAGCGCAATCCGCATGAGGTTTAAACACAAAAGAGACACCCAACCGGCCCCATCTGTTTGATCTAAGCAATACCCTTCCGGCAGTTTTTGAGAGCGATCCAAAAACCCAATATTATCCATCCCCAGAAATCCACCCTCAAAGATGTTATTTCCATGGGCGTCTATTTTGTTTACCCACCAAGCAAAGTTTAAGAGGAGTTTATGAAAACACTTCTCTAAAAAATCAAAATCTTCCCGATTATATTTCTTCTTTTCAAATTCAAAAATTTTTAAAGCGGCCCACGCTTGCACAGGCGGGTTCACATCGCTAAATTCCCACTCATAGGCGGGAACGGCTCCATTTGGATGTTGAAACTGATCAAAAAGAAGGAGCCAAAGCTGATACTTTGCAAATTCAATATCAATCAGCGCAAAGCTAAGCGACTGAAAGGTCAAATCCCAAGCAGCAAACCAAGGGTACTCCCACTTATCGGGCATCGAAAATATCCGCATAGAAAGAATATGGCGCCAGTGCGTATTTCGAATCGCTTTATGCTCTTTTGGCGTTGGAATGGCCGGATCTCCCTCGATCCATCCCCCCACATTAAAAAGGTAAAATTGCTTACTCCAAATGAGACCTGCCATCGCTTGTCTTTGAATCGCTTTTTCCTCTCCCGTTGCTGACTTTGGGTGGATCGATTCATAAAACTGATCGGTCTCTTGTTTTCTCTTATCGATCATGGAATCGACATTTCCCAAAGGATCCTCTAAAGAATGAGGAGAAAGCCGGAGACGGACAATCGCACTTTCTCCCGGAAGAACTGCAGGAAAATAGTGGGAAATGGCAGCCTTCGTTCCAAAGGGCTCGGGATTTACCGCCCCCTTTTCTCCTTCAACCATATAACGATGAAAAGCATCTTTGACATAAGGCGACTCATTGGGCAAATTCCAAAGCCGCTCTTTATTTGTTTCATTATTCGTAAATAGGGGCTTACCGCCTCCATTTGAATACAGATACCGCCTGCCTAAGTGATAATCGAAAAGAAGATGCCTTGGCGAAGAGAGCCGCGCATCATCGGCAATTAAGCAAACCGTATTTCCTTTTCCCTCTCCTAAAGTGATCATCGGTTCCGGGAGCCGTTCAACGCCCCAAGACCACCCGTTCCGAAACCAAAGGTGAGGCAAAATATGCAAGGGGGCAGCCTCAGGGCCTCGATTGATTGCCTCAATGCGTATACAGATATCTTCCGCATCTACCTTTGCGTACTCAATAAAAATATCAAAATACCGATTCTCATCAAACACACCCGTATCGATTAATTCAAATTCTAGGTCTTCACAGCCTCGACTCCCATTTTCTGCAACGATGTGATCGTAGGGAAATGGTTTTTGAGGGTATTTATAGAGATATTTTAAGTAATTTTGATTGGGGTGGGCATCGAGATAATAGTAAATCTCTTTTACATCTTCTCCGTGGTTTCCTTCGTGAGAATTTAACCCAAAGAGCCGCTCTTTTAAAATGGGATCGACACCATTCCAAAAAGCGGGAGCAAAAAGCAACACCTGAAAACGATCTGAAATCCCGGCAATCCCATCTTCAGCTCTTCTATAGGTTCTAGATCTTGCGTGATCATGCGGAAAATAGCTCCAAGCATCTCCATCTGCGCTATAATCTTCGCGCACCGTTCCCCAGCCCCTTTCAGCGACATAGGGGCCCCATTTTTCATTGGGATGAATAAAAGAATAGGTTCTTTCTTTGAGTAATTTCCCATCTGCAGAATTCACATCATACTCGCGTAATAAGAGGACCCCAATAAAGAGGCATCATCATTTAAAATCACATAAATAGGGATCGATTCTAAAAGGGCTTTAAAACGCCCCTTTTCCATAAATGAAGCAATAAATGATCCCTTTTTCATTTGATCGACTAAATGGGGCGCGATGCCGCCGCCGATATAAACGCCGCCTAAAGCAAAAAATTTCAAAGCTAAATTCCCCGATTCGGCCCCATAAAGGGAAAGAAACCAGTTAATCGCGCGAACACAACTAGGCTCTTGATGTTTTATGGCCCACTCGGAAATGACAAGCGGGGGATCTTTTTCTTTTAACGCATCCAAAAGCTCCAAAGACGCTTTTTCTCGCCTTGTTTCTATTAAAAACTGATGCAGGATATAGATCCCGGGACCGGAAACAATCCGTTCATAAGAAACGTGGCCGAATTTTTTTTGCAGATAGCTTAAAAGCTCAATTTCAAGAGGATCTCTCGGGGCAAAATCAACGTGCCCCCCCTCGCAAGCAAACGGGTGATGCTCTTTCCCATCCCAGTAAAGACCCGCTTCTCCAAGGCCCGTTCCTGCGGCGATAAGCGCCCGGTTTCCAACCGGCTCTGCATTTCCCTTATGCAAAAGAACGAGCTCTTCTTTTTTTAACATCCGGATGCCGTAGGCTTTAGCTTCGAGATCGTTGATTAAAGAGACCGAAGAAATTTGGCAAGCGGACTTTAGCTCTTCAACATCGATCATCCAAGGCAGGTTTGTCGCTTGACATTTTCCATTGCGAACGGGACCTGCAACACCAAAGCACGCTTTGGATATTTTTTTATTTTGTGTTTTTAAAAATTCGATCACGATCGCTTCAAGGCTTGCGTATTTTTTGCTGGAAAACTTTTGTTCCACGAGCATTTGGTCACCCTTAAAAAGGGCAAGCCGTGTGTTTGTTCCGCCGATGTCGCCTGCTAAAATCATAAAATGTACCGCTCTCTTTTTTCTTCATACAGCACTGAATTGTTTTTGTGTATACTGAAAGAAAAATCTGCCAAACATAGGAGCAATATGTCCCAACAACCAGCTAACGATACAAATAAAAAAAAGGCCCTTGAACTTGCCATTGCCCATATTCAAAAGCAATTTGGAGATGGCGCAATCATGACTCTTGGAAAACATTCCTCGGTCAATGGTCTAAGCGTAATTAAAACAGGCGCTATTTCGCTTGATTTAGCTCTCGGTATTGGGGGCGTTCCTAGAGGCAGGATCGTTGAAATCTACGGCCCGGAATCTTCCGGTAAATCAACTCTTGCAACGCATATTGTCGCAAGCGCCCAAAAAAGTGGGGGACTCGCAGCTTATATCGACGCAGAACACGCTTTAGATCCTGTTTACGCTGCAAAAATCGGTGTAAATATCGACGATCTCATGATTTCGCAACCTGACAATGGAGAAGAAGCTCTGAATATTGCAGAGATGTTAGCTCGGTCTAATGCGGTCGACGTCATCGTGATTGACTCTGTTGCAGCTCTTGTTCCTAAAACTGAACTCGAAGGGGAAATTGGGGATCAGCACATGGGCTTGCAGGCGAGAATGATGTCGCAGGCTTTAAGAAAATTGACAGCGACTTTATCTAAAAGCAATACCTGCGCCATTTTCATCAACCAGATCCGAGATAAAATTGGAGTGATGTTTGGAAATCCGGAGACGACAACGGGCGGTAAAGCGTTGAAATTCTACGCTTCAATCCGGATGGATATCCGCCGCATTTCCGGCATTAAAAACAGCGACAATACATCAGATATCGGATCGCGCGTTCGGGTCAAAGTGGTAAAAAATAAATGCGCGCCGCCCTTTCAATCTGCAGAGTTTGACGTGATGTTCAATGAAGGGATTTCGCATACAGGATCTCTCATCGACGTTGGAGCTGATACCGCAGTCATCGAAAAGAGAGGGACGTGGTTTAGTTTCCAAGGCCATCGACTTGGTCAAGGAAGAGAAGCTGCAAAAGAAGAGCTCAAAAACAATCCAAAAATTGCAGAAGAAATCGAAAAGAACATTTTTGCAAAACTATCATCGAACGCAAATGGGGCCAAAAAGACCCCGGTGAGCACTGAGGCTACTGTTTAATCGGGAAACGATTTCTTCAAAAGGCTCTGTCCAAATGGAGAGAGCTTTTAGGGTTTTCACTAAAGAGGCGATCTCCTCATCAAAATAGGAGATCGCCTTTTCTTTTCCTAAGAAAACGGCCATATTGATTCCTCTTGCCTGGCAAGAGTCTTGCATCGCATCATCGAAATCATCCGCAATTTGAAAAGCCATGCCCAAATGATAGGCGCACGCAGTAACTTTCGGAATTTCCTTTACATTTCCGCCGCCAAAGATCCACCCGAAGAGAAAAGCGATCTCAAAAAGGGTGACTGTTTTTTTATAAATGATCTCTCGGATCAGATCCAATGTGGGAACCCCCGGAAAAAGGTCGAGAAACTGCCCTTGCGTAGCTCCCTTAATGCCGGCGCACCGTGTGGCAGCCTGAAGACATTCCATGGCCCTAGAATCGGCAGAGGACGCGAAATGGGGATCCTGCTTCATTTTCTTCCCATTTTCATAAATGGCGCCGTAACCTGCCGCAATGAGCGTGTAACTTGCAAGAACTGCTGCACTCTCTCCAAAAGCGACATGAAGAGAAGGGACGCCGCGCCTTAAAGAGTCGTTATCCATGCAGGGAAGATCGTCTGCGATCAAGGAGGCTGTGTGAAAAAATTCGACGCTCATAGCAGCATGCGATACATCGCAAGAGCCTAAAGCTTTGGCGATGATGGTGACAAGGAAAGGGCGAAGCCTTTTGCCTCCATTTGTGAGCGCGTAGGCGCAAGCGTCGCGAAGGACCGATTTTTCCCCCATCTGTTCGATATACTGGAGAAGTTGCTCCTCAAAATGGGTTTTATAAAAATTGAGCTTCATGTTCGATGCATTAACGATTCTAAAATTTTCTTCTGCCGGCTTTCTACGATCCATTTTTGAGCAGATCGCACTTGGCTATGAGGAGGAATGGTTCCTCCAATATTTAGCAATGGGTAGATCAGACTTTTTTTCCCCACAATTGTGCCCGGATTTAAAACGCAATTGCAGCCAACCTGGACATCTTCACCTAAAATCGCTCCGAATTTTTTAAGTCCCGTATTTATTTTTTCGCCTCTAAAATCGACACACACCTCTCTCTTGTCTAATCGAACATTTGCGCATTTAACGCCGGCTGCCAAATTGACCCGAGGACCGACAATGGAATCTCCAACATAACAGAAGTGGGCGGCCATAGCGCCATTCATGAGAACGGAGTTTTTTAATTCAGAAGTATGCCCGACAACGCAGTGATCGCCTAAAATAACCCCTTCTCGCAAAAAAGCGCCGTGGCGGATGGAGCAATGTTTCCCGATGATGCAAGGGCCTACAATGAAAACGCCGGGATCGATTTGTGTTCCCTCTCCGATGGAGATGAGATGTTTATTTTTGAGGTGAACGCCTTGAGGGATTTCGATTTCAATTCTAAAGGGGTAGTTTTTCAAGTACGTTTCTAGATAGGCTAAAGGATCCCAAATGGGGACATCGTTTCTCCAAAGAGAAGGGTGAGGGAAGTCTTGGAAAGAGAAGAGGTCATCAGGCAAAATCATCAAGAGCCATTTTACAGATCCCTCATAAGATAATCTATATATATATGTATAGAATTCTCTTCTTCTTCTGTGGGTGTTGGAATGTTCGTAACCCTCCTATTTTGTCAGGGAAAAAAGGGTGTTGATAACTTGTTTATGGATTGTTTATTTCCGGCAAGTTTTAAACAATGGCGAAAGTCGTGAACAAGTCATCAACAAGTTGTGAACAGGTTATGAACACCTTTCCCACACGTATGTAAGGATAGTATTTTCTGTTCCCTTAAGAAAATTCTTGCTGTAATCCGAGTCTTTTTTATATTCTCATCCCAATTTTTTTTTAACAAAGAGGATTTATATGGAGATCGCGGGTTTTGATGAAAATTATGCAGGCAACAGTTTAAATGCAGGCGCTGCCCAGGGAAAATGGAATGGGCGAACAATTACACGAGAAAATGGTAGCCTTGCTCATTTAGTCCCGAAAATTGCACCCATGAGTGGCACTGTAGGAGGCTCTGTTCAAGGGAATGCGGATACGAAAGGAAATTCGTCTGTAGGCGCTGAAGTGCGTGTAACAGCAAATGATGATGATGGGAGTAAATTTACTGTTTCTGCAGAAGGAAATATTAAAAATCCCTTTGACGGTGATTTTAAGGCTGAAGGAAAAATCATTGCCGGTTTTGAGGTGAGTTTCTAAAAGAACATGAAAAAATTAATTTCTGTTATAACAATAATAATATTTATATCTGCCATATATTTGATTAAAATAGAGAGTGTTGAATCGCATAATCATATCATTCCAATTGAACATATTAATGAATATAAAATACCCTGCGCATCGATAAAGATCGAGGACAAGAGTTATCTGGTAGAAATTGATTTAGGATCAAAGACAGCGCTATCTCTTCATGAAAATGTATTAAGAAAAATAAAAAAAGATCCATGCGGAACGTCTCGCCGCATGGATTTCTTAGGAAATAAATATGAAACTCCACAGTATTCTATTCATAACGTAAGAGTAGGTTCATATTTTTTAAAAAAAACTTTAGTTAAAGAAGAGTCATTAGAATTTTCCTTAAAAAATTCGGTGATTGGAGAAGCTGGTGTTAAAGAAAGCGTAGGAAGAATCGGTCGAGAGTTCTTTGAGGACAAAAATCTTTTCTTAGATTTTCGTCATCGTGTTTTTATGATATCTCACAAACTAAAGGATATCAGTAAAAATGGCTATGAGTACAAAAACTTAACCGCCGTTCCGTTTCAAAACACAAAAAAAGGAATTATTTTTGAGATTACGATAGATGCCGGGGTAAAAAAATTAGCAATAGATACAGGTGCTACAATTACGGCAATTCGCAATTCTGGGAATGAGCAAAAAAAACTAGAGACTTTTCAAACCTCGCAATTTGTGATGAATGGAGTGGATTTCGGGCCTCGAAAGATTTATCTTTTAAATATTACGCCCCTCTTTGAAGGAATTGATGGATTTTTAGGAATGGATTTTCTAAACGAACATGTAGTCTATTTAGATTTTACTAAACAAGTTGCGTATATCGGGAAAACCTTGTGATATGCCATCTGTTGCTACGATCATTAGTTACTGTACAAACGATTTTCGATTCATTTCAAAATGCATCGAAGAAGCGAAAATTTTTTCAGATCAGATTCTCGTTGTTGTCTGCGATCATTTTTTTGATGGCACGCCTGAAAATCGGTTTTTGCTTGAGCATACGTTCGCAATGCATCCTGACTGTCAGTTCCTGCACGTTTCTTACCTAACGGACAAACTCTACAGCCCCTATCATCAGATCCCTCCAAACGATCCTTCATGGCCCATGTTTTGGGCGGCGACCACTCGATACATTGGCTTTCATTATGTAGATAAAAAAATCGATCATGTTCTTTTCTTGGATAGCGATGAAATTATCGACGGGAAAATGTTTTTGTCTTGGCTTGAAAAAGGCGATTATCTTTGTTATGAAGCCATGCGATTTGCTGCCTATCTTTACGCACTAAAACCAAATTTTAGAGCGAAAAAAGTAGTCAATCTTCCCCTCTTTGTCAAGAAAGAGGCATTTTCTCCGTTGCTTCTCATGAATGAACTTGAGAGGATTGGCGCCTTTTATTCTCATATGGGCCCCAAAAAAGAAGAAGTAGTTCTAGATCAAAAACCTTTTGTCCATCACTACAGCTGGGTGAGAACTAAGAAAGAATGCCTTTGTAAAACGAGAACCTGGAGTCATAGGTCTGAAGAGGATTGGCCCCGTTTAATTGAAGCCGCTTTTAATGGAGAGACAAAGCATCTTTTTGGAACAGATCACGAATTTGAAGAAATTCAAAGTGGTTATTTCGATCCGTTCACCATCTCCTATCCAACAATGCCAGCGCCACACCAGGGATCCCATGTCTTAAAAATCACGCACCTAGATTTCCTCAAGACCCTCTATGGCATCTCCCCATGAGCTATCTCTACTTAGGCGATACAATTCATTGTGTTTTCGCGAGACGATTTTCTCAGCAAAGGTTCCCTCATCCGTACAAAGAGTGAGTTTCACATGGCCTGAACCTTTTTGCGGATGGCGGAGGATGCGCGAATATTTTTTATGCTCTCCTTTTTTCTTCGTGATCACAAGATAGGAAAACTTCTCATCTTCATACCCTAAAGATCCTTCCTTTAGAAGCCTGTGGAGTTTGGTTCTTTCAAGCCGCGTCCCGAAATGGCACCAATCCCCCGCCTTCAAGGGACATGCCAATGCGTGGGGGCAGGGAGCGAGAATAAAAGCCCCTTGTTTTAGAAAGAAACTTCTGGCTTCAAGAATGGTTTTATATCCATTTGGCGTTCCGGGTTCTATGATCGCAATTGCGCTGATATCACTATTCCAAAGCCTTTCTAAAATAGGCGTAAACCCTTTTATTTCGCCTAAAGAATAAGAAAGGATAGCTAAGTCTGCCTTGGGAAAATCTTTCGTTTCTTTGAGATCCTGACAAATCCATTTTGCATGGTCGAGAAGTGTTTTCCCAAGTGTTATCGCCTCATGACTTTTTTCAATTAAAGTGATTTGCGGAAGAGAGGGAAAATATTCAAGAGCTGCAAGCGTAGCCGTTCCGGGGCCCGCTCCTAAATCGAGAAAAGATGAGCAAGGAAAGCTTGGATTTTGCTTTAGGATTTGCTCAAGAACGAAAGACACTGCCGCAAAAGTGGCAGGCAGCCGCGTGGCGAGATAGGCAAGCCGCTTTGCCTCGTCAGAAAAGATCGATTTTGAAGAGAGCCCTTCTCGATAGGTGGAAGAGAGGGATTCCCTGGCCTTTTTTAGAGTGCTAGATGATGTCTTTTGTAAAATTTGGTCGATTTTTTCTTGGGTGTGTTGGGGGATATTCATGTTGTTTTTTTGGTATATACCAAAGATACCTCAAAAATCGGCTTTTAGGCGAGTTCAAAGCGCCGAAAATCGATTAAAAAAAAGGGAATTGTATTAGTCAATACTATACCCTTTTTTTTAATCGATTTATCGGCAGCTTTCAATCTCGTCTAAAAGCCGATTTTTGAGGTGTCTTTGGTATAGAGGCATCCTGAAATAAAGATAGCTGCGGCTGCAATTAAAAATGGAATATGGATAGACCATTTGAAAGATACGCCGCCAATAACTGCGGCAAGAGCCATCGCCAATGCTTGGATGGATTGGCTAAAACTCATGATTTTCCCTTGCATTTGCAAGGGAGCTAAATTCGAGAGCATCGATGTGCAAAGAGGCCAGATGATACCTCCTGCAATGACGCAAAGGCCAAGGAGGGAGAGCATCGTGTAGATGTGGATCGGATAGGTAATGTAGGCCGTGAGAAAAAAGCTTAAGACAAGAGTGGTTTTTAAAAGATTGGACGAGGACATAAATTGGAGTAACCACTGCTTTAGGTGGCCTGAACCAATTGCCCAAAAGACGCCGACAAAAAGGGCTAAATCCCCAATGTTTGAACTTGTAAATTGATATCGGTCAACCAAGATCACCGGGATATATTGAATGAGAATTGTCCAGGAGAAAATAAAGAGAAAATAGAGGGCAAAGATGGTGTGGATTTTTTTTGTGAGGAGCGCTGTTTTGATATTTGTAAAGCAGGAAAACAAGGAGAATTTTTGCTTTGGATCGATCACGCTTGTCTCTTTAAATCCAAAATAGACAAAGATAAAATTAAAAGCGGAAAAAATACAGGCAATCCAGATGGGGAAATTGGGAGAAAAATTGGGGTTAATGGTTGGATCTGCAAGCTTCCCCCCGACAAACGCGCCAAGGATAAAAGATAGCCCTGCGATGGCTGAAAAATGGCCAAAATTCCTTGTTTTTTCTTTCTCGGTTTTGCTGATGTCGGAAATCGCTGCTAAGCAAATGGAGCCGTTGCTTGCAGATAGTCCGGTAATGAGCCTTCCCATAAAAAGAAAAATAAGAGCATACGCCTTCATGCTCCATGCGGTGATGATTAAGCCAAGGAGCGTGCAGGGAATTGTCAGAAGAAGAGCCCTTCTTCTTCCCGCTTTGTCCGCATATTCGCCAATCATGGGCGCGCCGAAAAATTGGCCGATTGAAAACGCCATGAGAAAAAGGCCCAAAATTGTGGTCTTTGTCGCAACGGAAACGCTTGGGGCAAAAAGGGGCGAATGAGCATTTAAAAAGTAGGGAGCAAAAATGGGAAATACGATGGACCAACAGAGATTATCGACAAAAAACGTGAGGTAGATAGAAAAGAGCGATAATTTATTTTTCACCAGTTGATTTCCTCTACATTGTGTGCCTTTAAGAAAGCATTTGCTTTTGAAAAGTGAGCGCACCCAAAAAAGCCTGTATACGCAGATAACGGAGAGGGATGCGGCGCCTTGAGGACAAGTTTTTTTGGGCATACGATGGACCAACAGAGATTATCGACAAAAAACGTGAGGTAGATAGAAAAGAGCGATAATTTATTTTTCACCAGTTGATTTCCTCTACATTGTGTGCCTTTAAGAAAGCATTTGCTTTTGAAAAGTGAGCGCACCCAAAAAAGCCTGTATACGCAGATAACGGAGAGGGATGCGGCGCCTTGAGGACAAGTTTCTTGGGGCAGTTGATATTTTTTACTTTATCAATCGCAGACTTGCCCCAAAGAAGAAAAACCATGGGGTTTTCTGTAGCACATAAAAGCTCTACGATTTTATCTGTAAACAGCTCCCATCCCCTTCCAAAATGGGATTTTGGCTTTCCCTTTCGCACGGTTAATGTTGCATTCAAAAGGAGAACTCCCTGTTTTGCCAGATGCTTTAAGCTGCCATGCGTAGGCTTGGGGCCTTTAAATTCACTTTGCAGCTCTTTAAAAATATTTTTCAAGGATGGAGGCGTTGGAATGTTTTCGGGGACGCTAAAACAAAGCCCTTCTGCCTGACCTGGTCCATGGTACGGATCTTGACCTATAATAACCACCTTAACAAGCTCCGGCGGGGTCATCTCTAAAGCATTGAAAATCAGTTCTTTAGGTGGGTATATTTGCGCCGTTTCCATCCTTAAGAATTCGATCAGTTCCCGCATGTAGGGTTTGTCGAATTCGGACAGGAGAAGCTCTTTCCATGATGTTGGGATGTTAGGGAAATTCATACCTTCTATTTAAGAGGAATGGATGGTTCACAGTAAAGGGGAAAACGCTTGTTGACAGAAAGAAAGTTTAAGGGCTAAAATCGACCCTTTTATCGGAGCGTTCGTATGAAAGACTTGGCTGAGAATAACTTGATTCGATTTATGAATATTGCCCGAAAGAAGGGAGCGATTTTTGCTAATTTCAAAGTGAAAGGTCTTCGTAACGGAGTGGTTATGACGGCGTCAGTTTCTGTGGATATTAGCGCGCTCGAGTTAAATCCTGGCGATTCTCTAGAGAAGATTATAGAAGATTGCGCTCGTCATGGACTTAAAGAATTCAAAAAAGCCGAATTCCAATTTGAAGGGGTATCGGCAGTAGCATCAGACTATCTGGGTGTAGCGCAGCTTGGCTAGCGCGTTTGCATGGGGTGCAAGAGGTCGGAGGTTCAAATCCTCTCACCCAGATTCTTTTATTATTAGTGGCTTATGATAAAATTACACGCATCAAAAAAGCACTCAAAATCGAAAATGTGCCAGGTATGTGGCAGGCAATGCACAAGTAAAAATCTTTACTAGAACTGGAGCCCAGCTCCTATCCTGGGAAACATAAAAGAATTCATTTCCAAACCATATTTGTCAAAAATTAAAGGACCCTGCACATCAATAAAAAGATATCCAGGAAACCCTTTAGACTTGCTGCTGTCCTTAGGGCTGCAAAATTGTATTCCTATAAGATTTGAGATGGTGTTTTCTTGGTCAATAGGATCTTTCGTTACTTTGTAAGGCTCTGGATTCTTTCCGTCATAATGCCAAGTAGTACTTCTATGTGAGTCTCTCAGATGAGTATAACTACAGCCGAAATAAGGTTGAAAAAATTTATCTCTAAAGAATGTATAGTAATAAGAACAAGTCAGGCCCATTCTTTTCGTGCTACTACCAAAGTACCCTCCTGACGGAGGAATGATCATAGGGGCCAACTCAAATGCGTGCCCTGAAACCTGTGTTCGAATACTTATACCATATCCTGGCTGAAAGATATCCCCATAAATATAAGGCGCTATCTGAGTTGCTACTTTTGGGGAGTCTAATTTGGCATAGAAAATCTCTTCACTAAATAATGAATTGAAGAGGCATCCAAAAAATAGACACAGATAAATCTTTTTCATAGCTTTCTCCTTATTTTTTTCGCACGAAGCTTGTTTTTCTGTGAAAATAAGAATGGAATAAAGAAATCATAATACCATCCTTGGGCTTAAGGAAAAATAATAACAACAAAAAGTATATAAACAAACAGATTAAATAATACGAGTAAAAACAAATTTTAAAATTAACTACATGTTTTATTTTTAAATATAATTAGCTCAACAAAAAAACAAAAGAAAAAGCCATCGATCAGAAGGCTCTAACTAAGAAGATGATAAATTTAAAATTATTTGAAAGAATCTTGTGGCAACAATCCAAAATCCCTGTCATCCAGAAGCAACTTAGGCTTGGTCTTTTTTAAGCGTTTTTCAACTTTTTTGATGTGCTCCGCTGGAGGGATATTTTCAGGTGGAGTTCCTCCAATTTTAGCAATGGCAGCACGAACCTCTTTGCCTACTGTTTCATGCGCCTCAATAGCATCCCTTTGATTCTTGATGCCTTCGCGTTTGAGTTTTTCTCGTGTTTGGGTCATCCGAAACTGATTAGCTGCCAACTCGGTTCTATCCATCCGATCCATGAGCTGTTCTTTGGGATCAATCCCTTTGCGTGCCTTGATTGCGTCGGCTCCCAATCCTCCGTAAAGCCCTTTGTATCCGGCATTATGAAAAATCCCGAACATCTTATTTTGAACGCCCGCATCACGAGCGGCTCCAGAAAGAGCTTTGAAATCTTGAGAAGTTTGCTTACGCAATTCTAAACGTTCCAAATCTGCAATAGCAGCATCGGATAATTCTTGCCGCCTGGTTTGGATCGCGAAATACTTCTAAGCGTTGGCAATTTCTGGCTTTCTGGGATCTCCATTCTGAGCAATGAGATAGCAGGCAAAACGAGAAAGGTGATAATCTTCAGCAACTTGAGTTCTTCCTTTCCCACTTGTTATTGGGTTACCGGCTCCGGTAAAGTGATGCTTGGGATCATTTCCTGACTGTCTGCATGATTCGATGGCTTTTTCTACCGCATTCTTAAAGCGCTGCCATTTAGAGTATCCCAGAGACGGCTGAAGATCTCGTGCACTCCAATACTCTATTTCATACTGATTGACCGTTTTTAGGTCTTCAAAGGTGAGCTTGGTGGGAATTGGATCATTGCCCTCATTTTTTTCCATGTGTACCCCGAGAATGTGTAAAATTCAGCAGAGTATATTGAAAAAAGATTTTAAAACAACCCCCATAAAATGGAATTGAACCTTCGTCTCGAAGCAACTATTCGAAAATTTCGAATAGTTCAAACAGAGAGAGGGGCGGCAGGTTTTTCGAGAATAGGTTCATTGGCGCAGAAAACAAGATTTTTTTAGAATCTATCATTTCTGTTTTCAATATTCTGCTTTATTTTGTTCTGATTGCATTTTTGTTATTATAATCTGAATTTATTTTAGGTCGATTATGAAATTTGTAAGAGCCGAAGAGGGAGTTCCTCCAGCGGGCTATGAAAAGGGGTCTGTAAGATATTATGATGAAAATGGCAATGTGCTGATCCGTTTTGAAGGAACCAAAGCATGGCGATGCAATAACCCTGGCAATATGAAATATAAAAAGGGGGGATTTGGCATGCGTCATGGCGGAATTGGTTATGCATTGTCCATGGTTGTTTTTCCAACAGAAACAGTTGGAAGAGAGGCGCTGATTGCAAGATTAAAAAGTCCTGAATTTCGCATACTGACATTAGAAGAATTCCCAAGTATCTGGGACAAGAACAACGAAACGAATTATCGTAAATTTCTATTGAAGGAGACCAGCCTTTCCTCTGAGCGAAAGATTGAAAATCTAACGAAACAGGAATTTGAATCATTTCGCAAAGCGATCGAGAAGATGGAAGGCTGGGAAGAGGGCTGGGAGGAATCTTATGAGAAACAATACATCTCAGCAGTAAAGCGAAAAGGTTCATCGATTGCTGAGTATTTGGTTTGTGGAAAAGAAGGACAAAAATGGCTTTCAAAAGCTGAAGCTGTTATTCTAGCCGCATCGGGAAGATTGCATGCTATTGTTGTTCACGCAAAAAAGGGGCTTTATCTTCGGCCTGAATTCCATGCGAAGGCTTTTCGCGATCTGGTGCGTTAGCAGTGGTGTGGCAGGGTTTTTTCTGATTCCTTCGGGGTTGTTCGCTGAGGATGTCGTTTTTACGGGGAAATTGGTCAGAAAATACTATCAGCACTTAATCCCTCAGGCTGTAGAGCTGGGCGTTTTTGGATGGTTTCTTGAGTTGGATTCTTCTTCAAAGGTTTGTTTACAGAAAAAAATTGCTACATTGAATGAAGAAGATCGACGATGCTGTGAGAAGCTTGGATTTGATTTATCTATTGTGCAGTTATTTTTGCCGGGAGTAGAGGACAAACTGTTGTGTCGTCATTTTGAGGGGGAACGAGTAGAGATATTAGGGAAGTGGCCGTCATCACCCCATGTATTCCGCCCTATTCCTTCGTATCAGCTTCTTCTAACCGAGATAAAACAGATTCCAGAGGACGTGGTAAGCTTAAGCGGAGTGTTGCACTTCAAAGTTTTCCCTGGGCCCCCTAATTATGATTGCGTTGAGGCTGGGGATTATCCTGAGGGGTGCTGGGTTTTAAAGCTGGACGATCGATCGAAAGACGTATTGGCCATGCCCATGAGCCTCAGTTGTGACTCAAAGTGTGATGAGATTGCGATTGAAGTGGATAAGCAATTTAAAGAAACCTTGGAACAATATATAAACGTTCAGGTGACTTGCGTGGGGAATGTTCACCATGCCGAGACTGCACATCATCACACGCTCCTTTTATTGCGTTCCTGTAGAGTTGCCCTCAATAAATCACCTTAACTTTCTCTATAGATTTTTGGTTAATTTCTTTTTCCAGTTGAACAACTCCTTTTTCAGCAACAGGTAGGTCCTCCGGCATAGTGCCGCCCAATTCTTTGATCGTTTGACGGACTTTTCTACCCACTTCAAAGTGGGTTTGATTCGCTTTGTTTTTACCTTGAATGTTGTCTCGGCGTAGCTTTTCTTCCGCTTGGGTAGCTCTAAAGAGATTGGCGGCGAGTTCCGTACTGCCCATGTGATCTAAAATCTTTTGACTCTTTTTTAGTCCTTTACGCTGACGAATGCCCTTTGCGTCCAAACCACCATAAAGACCCTTATACCCATGATTTTGAAACACAGCAAAATCAAGAGGAGTTTCAACTCCTGCCTGTTGGGCGGTTTCAACAAGAAGTTTATTATGTTCGCAAAGTTCATTTCTTAAGAATAGACGTTTTTCATCTTCTTTTAGCTGCTGGAAAGCCTTATTATCAGCTAGCTCTTGCCTTCGAGTTTGGATTGCAAAATAGGTCTGACCGTTTGCGATAACAGGTTTGGTTGGATCTCCGTTTTGTACAACCAAATAGCAAGCGTAGCGAGATAATCTCACGTCAGCAGCTTGCCGCTGACCTCCTTTACCAATTTCGATCATATCGGTGACATCAACGAAATGATCTTCGGTATGGTGCCCACTGTTTATACATGCTTCTTTTGCTTTTTCAAGTACGTTAAGAAAATTTCGATAATCCTGGTATTCCAGTGCTTTAGCTAACTTTCGGGCACTCCAAAATTCACAACCATCTTCTTCCTCTCGGAGGGATTCAAAAGTTTGATGATGAGTAATTTCAACCAAATCTTTGCTCATTTCTTAATCCCCTATCGTTTTAGAGTTGTTTTTTGTTCATTCATGTGGCGGATGAATCCACGTGATAAGCAAAGCTACAGTGTAATACCAAACGCAGCAAATAAATTCATATTTAAGCCGCGTGAAAGCTGTCGATAAATCGAAGATCGTAAGTGGCATTGTATGACTTCATACTATGCCACTTACGATCTTCGATTTTCGACGCTTTGACGCGCTTAAATATGAATTTATTTGCTGCGTTTGGTATAAGACAATATTTTGACTTAAATCAATATAAAAGAGATGCTTGTGTCAGGTTTTGGAAGACTAAAGTAGAGGGATTGAGATAGGGTGAATACTCCTTCAACTGAAGTAGAAGGCTTCTCCCTGTTAAGGGGCAATCTACTCTAGCCACACCCAATGTATGGCGAAGGCATTTAGGGACTGATTACCCAGGGTATCTATACCGAGACCCGAAACATAGTGTTTTTACGGAACAAGTCCGAGCCTACACGAAAGTGAGATTAGTATAGTTTAAGAACGAATTTAAAAGAAGGCGCGATTCATCCCAGGCCTAAAGGACTGGGTTTTCTCGCGTCCAAGGATAAAACATAAAAATTGCACAGTGCTCATCTACGTAGAGCCGGTTACAAAATGTAACCAACTGAAGGATTGGCTTGCCGGCGCCGGCAAGATGACTCTTAAATTTCATGCAAATCATTCCAATTCAATCTGCGAATTATCCTCGGGCGATTTCGGGTTGTTTCGCATTTTTCTTCTTTAATTCAATTCGATAATCCCTGTTCCTGACCAATGGCCGAAAGAGGTAAGATCGATTTTGGGT
>CAZQNB010000030.1:0-4439 GCA_964594545.1 uncultured bacterium
ATCGACAGCTTTCACGCGGCTTAAATATGAATTTATTTGCTGCGTTTGGTATTACCCCCAGAAAAAAAACGGAAAATCAGCCAAAATAATCCCAAAAATTGACGAACCCTAGGTTACGCAAGAGGTCTATTTATTTTTCATCAAAAGGAAGGGGAGACGTCGAGGCCGGTGGAATAGCGCAATTGATAATAGGAGTTGATGAGATCAAAACTTGCCCTGATTTTTTGGTTGTTGGCTTGCAAGAGAAGGTTTACGCTGTCTCGATACTCTAAAGGGGCGATTCTTCCGAAGGCGAGCTTTTCTGCCGCTTGGTATCTCGCTTGCTCTGCGACAAAAACCGCTTGGGCAGCGGACAGATAAGACATGATCGCCTCTTCCAGTTGATAGAGGCCGTTGCGGATTTCGACTTCGACTTTTTGATAATTTTTATCGTATCGAATCCGGTAGGATTGTTTAACGGATCTCGCTTCCTTGATCTCATGTTCTCGAAGAAAGCTGTCAAAGAGATTCCATGTGAGGACAAGGCCCCCTGACCAGTAGTAGTTTTGAGAACCAAAAGGCTCTGGCCCTAGGTATTGATCGTTATAGGAATATCTTGCGTACCCTTGGATTTTAGGCAGGTAATGCCCTTGCTTTTCTTTTAAATTCTGCTCGGCTACGCCAATTTCGAGCTTGCTTTTCCGAAGATCCGGCCTGTAGGTGAGGGCAATTTCTAAATAATCGAGCACCTCTTTTTCAGAAAACAAGATGAGAGATCTCGCCTGTTCAATCTGCGTGATGTGGTTGAGAAAATCTTTGGTCGAGGGGATCGTTTGGCTTAAATAATCGTACTTGGTTTCGACCTCTTGGAGTTTGATGGCAATCTCCGGAATGGAATCGATCGGAATTTGCTTTTCGCTCAGCACGATTTGGGGTTCAAGAAGAGGGTCGATCCCTAAGGTGAGGACAAAAGCGTTTCTCGCATTTTTTAGATCTTTGAGTGTCGAATAATAGAGAGAAATCGCGTTTGCAACCGCCACCTTGCTTTGGTTCACTTCGAGAGTTGTTGAATTCCCTGCATCTAACTTGCCTTGTTCCTGCTGCAATGCGTACGCAAGGTAATCGATGTTTGCCCGTTCGATGGTAAGTGAGGTTTCGAAAGAGACAACAGCGTAATAACTTCTGCGGACAGCCAAGAGAAGCTCATTGAGCGTATTTGCTTGCTCAAATTGGATAGCCTCAGCTTGGATTTGTTTAGATTTTAAGTTGAAGATGAGGTCCGTTGAAAAAATCGGTTGGTCAATTTCTAAAACGCTGCTATAGCCGCGGTGGCTTGGCGTAGAGGGGTTTTCCGGGGAAAAGATGTTGAAAAAGAGCTCTTTCCTTGAGATATCCTTAAACTCGCCGCGGTAATTGAACGAGGGGAGGTATTGAGAGACTGCCTGGAGCGTTCTTTCCTTGGCTTGGGAAGTCCCTTCTTTTGCGATGAGGAGCTGCTTATTGTATTCCTCTGCAATATTTTCTGCGTCGCATAAAGACAAGTGGGAGAGAGGAAGTTCGGCAAAAAAGGGGGACGCCGCGAGGAGCATTTTCCCAAAAAAAATGTAGATCCCGGATTTATTTACGCCCATTGACTTTTCTATATTATATATTTTAATTGACAGCAAACGTAGATTTATCGAAGCTGGATCAAAAATCAGGATACACGAATGGATGTTGTCGCCTTATCGAGGATTCAGTTTGCACTGACCTCCGCTTTTCATTATCTCTACCCCCCAATGAGTATTGGCCTTGGGCTCATGCTTGTGATCATGGAAGGTCTCTATCTCAAAACAAAAAATCCTAAGTATAAGGAAATGACGAGCTTCTGGATCAAGATTTTTGCTCTGACCTTTGCTTTAGGCGTCGCAACGGGCCTTGTTCAGGTATTTGGTTTTGGGACAAATTGGGCGAGATACTCTCGATTTGTGGGGGATGTCTTTGGAAGCGCTTTGGCCTCTGAAGGGATTTTTGCCTTCTTCCTCGAGGCCGGGTTTTTAGGGGTTTTGCTTTTCGGCTGGGATAGAGTGGGCCCAAAGCTCCATTATTTCTCCACCATTTGCGTATGTCTCGGCGCCCATTTTAGCGCGGTTTGGATCATTGTGGCCAATTCCTGGATGCAAACGCCGGCAGGGTACGTGATTGAACAAACTCCATTGGGACCCAGAGCCGTTACGACCGAATTTTGGCAGGTGGTTTTTAATCCATCGACAGTGGATCGTCTCACGCATGTGATTTTGGGCTGCTGGCTCACAGGTGCATTTTTTGTGATTAGCGTGGGCGCGTATTACCTATTAAAGCAGCGCCATTTGCCCATTGCGAGAACGATGACCCGTTTGGGACTTTGGATGGCGATGGTTTTTTTGATTATGCAGTTATTCTCAGGGGATAGCAGCGCAAAGCTCATTGCCAAGTATCAACCGGCGAAACTAGCCGCCTTTGAAGGGATTTATAAAACAAGAGAAGCTACGCCGATCTCTGTTATTGGGTATGTGGATGCAAAAAACGAAGAGGTCCATTCCCTTAAAATTCCGGGGCTTTTGAGTTTGCTGACGTATCACGATTTAAAAACTCCTGTGATGGGACTCGATCAGATTCCGAGAGATGAGTGGCCGAACGTTCCTGCGGTGTTTCAAACATACCATTTGATGGTGATGATGTGGGGATGCATGTTTTTAGTGACCTCTCTTGGGCTTTTGTATTGGAGAAAGAGGCGCATTGAAAAGGCCCGTTGGCTTTTGTGGGCTATGATCATATCAGTGGCTTTTCCGCACATTGCCCAGCAATGCGGCTGGATGTCTACAGAGATGGGGAGACAGCCGTGGATTGTGTGGAAGCTTCTGCGGACGACAGAGGGTGTTTCAGCAAATATTTCTCCGCCGCAAGTGGCGGGATCCATCCTGATGTTCATTGTGATTTATATTCTCCTTTTTGCTTTATTCATATTTTTGCTCGATCGGAAAATTAAACACGGCCCTGAGATGGACCAAGACGATACAAGTGATCTGATTTACCGGGATGTGATCAAATGATGTTAGAAACTTTTTGGTATGCAATCATTGGACTTTCTGTCCTTATGTATACAACGCTTGATGGGTTTGATTTAGGCGTGGGAGCTTGGCATTTACTTGCAAAAACAGATAAGCAAAGACGGATTTTTTTAAATGCCATTGGCCCTGTCTGGGATGGGAATGAAGTTTGGCTAGTGATTGTGATGGGAGCCCTTTTTGCCGGTTTCCCGAATGTCTACGCGACCATTTTTTCCGGGTTTTACTCCCTTTTAATGTTTATGATCGCAGGGCTCATCTTTCGGGCAGTTGCCATTGAATTTAGAAGTAAACGGGAGTCTCAAAAGTGGCGCAGTCTTTGGGATGTGGTTTTTTCCTTCTCTAGCATTCTTGTCGGTTTTGTTTTGGGCGTTTTGATTGGGAATATGATTCGAGGCATACCGCTGGATGCGAATCAAAACTATATGGGAGATTTGGTAGATTTACTTCATCCTTACCCGGTTCTCGTGGGGGTCACAACGGTTTCCCTTTTTGCGATGCATGGCGCAACATTTCTCAATATGAAGACAGAAGGGGATGCGAATGCGGTGGTTCAAAAATGGATCAACCCGTCGATTTTTGTGTTCCTTTTTTGGTATGTGATTACGACTTTTGCGACGTTGATGTACATGCCTCACATGGTGGCTCACTTCCATAGCCATCCCTATTTGTCCATCTTCCCGCTCCTTTCGTTCTTTGCGATTCTCAATATTCCCTACCAGGTGCGTAAAAAAAACGATGGGTGGGCCTTTCTCTCGTCGTGTCTTAGCATAGCTTTATTACTTGTCCTTTATGGGCTTGGCACTTACCCAACGATTGTCCCGTCTACAATAGATCCTCTCACCAATAGCTTGACGATCTTCAATAGCGCGTCTTCTCAGAACACGTTAAAAACCCTGATGATTGTTGTGATCATTGGCGTTCCTCTTGTTTTGGCGTATGGATGGTGGATTTACCATATTTTTAGAGGTAAAGTCCGGCTCGAAAAAAATAGTTATTGATTATATAATTGGTGGACTCATAAAATCTCGCCTTATTCAAAAATCGGGTGTGTGAAATATGAGTATTGCAATAGATGAAAATGACTCAAGATTCGTTTTGTTACTCAATAAAGGCCCGTCTTTATTGCAGTGCATGGATCACATTCCTTTGGTGAGCACTGTTTCCGGTGTAGCAAGAGTGGCTTTTGGCCTTATACAAACTTGTGTTGGGGTTGTTGCTTTTCCTTTTCAAGTAGCCCTGAGAGTGTCTAATCACGTTCGACCGTTTATTCTTATTAATGGTTTTGCCAATATCATAAGAGGGTCGATTGCTATAGTTCCGATTGGGGGCAATATTATTCTTTATTTATACGATCACAGATAAAAAATCGCT
>CAZQNB010000030.1:4539-11299 GCA_964594545.1 uncultured bacterium
TCCGATTGGGGGCAATATTATTCTTTATTTATACGATCACAGATAAAAAATCGCTACCTGTTTGGGAATCCGACAACAGCTTTGTAGCATTCGAGTAGATGAGTCACCCCATTCATCGCTCGATGAGGCTTTTCTTCCGGAGGGATTTTGTAATAGGAAGCGATCATATCTTTGGATAGCCCAGATTCCCAGGGAAGCGGGCCATTTTTTTCTATCGCTTTTTTCATCATAAGCGCCCACTGCATAGAGGCGAGATCAAGCCAGTGATAGGGAAGTTTTAACGATTCTTGCGTATTTGGATCGATGAGTTGTGAGAAAAAGACCCGATCAAACGAGGGGTTTTGGCAGATGAAAACAGCCTGCTTTCTCCGGATCCCATATTTGGCAAAGCAGTCGATGATTTCTTGGGCTGCCTGTTTTGGGGTCTTGCCGTGGGATACTTCATCCCAAGAAAACCCATTGATTTTAAGACTTTCCCGGTCACTTTTTTCCCAATCTTTAAGTTCTTGACCTACAATGGTTTGGTATTTCGACTTAACGACCCCCGAGCAAAGATCTACGATGATGAAGGCGATATCGACAATCTTGTGGATTTGTGGATTGAGGCCATTTGTTTCAGAGTCGAGAAAAACACCAAGCATATTTGTAAAATATCAACGATGAATAATTGACCGCAAGAGAGAAATTTATTTCTCTTGCCATATCTTGCAAATTTGTGTATAATTAAGGGCATGAAAAGAGAAAAAATTAACTATTCAACTTCTTGCGCGAATCGTGAGGCCCTCTCTATTTCTGTCGTCTCTTTTGTGGTGCTTCGCACCCTACTTCTGCCCCTGTAAGGGCGTTTAAAAATCATCTCTATCACACCATTTCAAAAAATCAGAAACAAACGGATCGGTTTCGTTTGGAAAAATATTTTTTAACAAAACAGGAATTTTATATGAAAAAACTTATTGTGCTTACTCTCTTAGTTACTAACCGTTCGAAACGATATAAACGGAGGGCTTACCCATGTCGATGCACCAGTTGACACGCGGCGGGACGCCGTTTCCGTTTCATCAAAAACGTTACGTACATCGTTCTTCTGACTATCGATATTTGCAAATTTGGCAAAAATCGAAAATCCCTTTTCAGCAGCATTACAGCAATATCCATTCATACCCGTCCTTGGTAAGCCAAATCATCAGGACTTCCACCGCATCAAAAATCAAAGGGTATATTCCTTTCATCCACGCAGTTCCAGCCTCTATGTGTGTTGTACGCAAGGTATGGGAAAGGGTGGCAGCGCAGAGGAGATTAGAGCCCCCTGCACATATGATTAGGTCACCTTTGAGTGTTTATGCAACAAGAAACTTCGCCCAGGCTTCTCAAACAGTTCCCGATAGGGAAATAAAATCCGCTAAGCCTGGAATTCTTTCGATGAGCTATGCTTTGACCTCCGGCTCTCAAAAGCTTGAGACGGCAGCTTCCTGGGGGTTTTGCAATCATTTGAAGGATGAACAATATTTTCCTTTCGCAGAGGAATTGCGAGTGTCTTTAGAGTCTTTGGGAATTTCTCATGATTCGTATTTTGCTAAAAAAGGGCGCTATCTCATTTCTCAATATGCACAGTTAGAGGTAGGCGATTTTTTGAGTATTCACGTGCCGCCGGATTTAGTTCAGCGGGTTGTGTATGATAGCTATCCCTATAACGTTCCAACGGGCAAAAGTGCAATGGATGTGGCATTGAATCCTGAAGACCATACTCAAAATTTAATTGAGAACCCAAATACGCATATGGCAAGCCTCGTTCTTTGTAAGGAGGTCTTAGGGCCGGATTCGCAAATATTGATGACGCATGCGAATAATGCCTTAGAGGTAGATGCATTTTGTGAAGGGATTCAAATGTGTCCGATGCGAGAACTTAGCGCTTTTGATGGGCTTGTGAGTCAAACTCCGACATGGAGAGAAGAGGCGCATAACAGGACAAGGGAGTCTTTAGATAAGGAACTAGATCACTATGCAGATGAGCTCAGAGTCTTTTTGGAAAGTGGCGATAGAGAGTGCAAAAAAACATTTGCTCTAACGCCTGTCTATAGGGGGGTGTTATGTATGGTATAGAGAAGGTTTTCCTACTGAAGGGGCGGGTTGTTCACTGGCATGCGCTTTCCTAAAGGGATTTCGAATGTGTGGAATGAATGTCTCTGATAGCTTGGATCAAATATCTCATGAAACAATACCGAAGAGGGACCTTGTATGCCTTTGTGAAAAAAAGGCTGCACTCCTAAGTAAGGGTATCCTTGATGCAAGACATTGAGCAGTTTTTCATTAACAAAGAAGCCCTGAAGATGGATTTTTTCTGCGCCCGCTTCTCGAGCTAATTGCTGAGAGATTTTAATCATTGTAGGCAATACTCCGGCAGGAGGGGTGGATCCTCCGAGGGGATGATGTTCGGTTTGTAATAGGTCAAGGTGGATCTTGAACACCCCCTCTTCGGTACTAGTGGCAAGTCTTGCATATCCTTTGCCTCCCTCAGAGGTATTAAATTTAATTGCAGAATATTTATGGTTACTTGCTGAAGAAGCGGTAAAAGATTGGGCTCCTCTTATGGATTGAGCGACATGACCAACATATCCCAATGCGAGAGATGGTGTAAAAATTGAGGCGATGATCTCAACGCGCTTTGGCCCGCTAGCCTCTGCAAAATACTTAAATTGTTCTACAACCCCGTCGATCCTTTGGTCCTGGGCGATTTTTGCTTTTGTAGATTTGATTGGATCTCGGGCAATAACTTCTGAATAGCCGGGCGCCTCAATATGGAAATGAGCTAAAGGGGCGTTAGCAAGTCCAGTGTCATGTAAAAATTGGGCAAAAGGTATGACGACGCGATCTATGGGGTGAAGTACATCTTCTACGAGATGAGAAAGTCCATTCATGGCGCCTCTTCCAAAGGCTTCTAGATACTCACGACCGGTTGCTTTGCCAATTTGCTCAATTTTTTCTAGAGCGATGGCTTCTTTTTTTGTTTCTAGAAGGGATTTTGCTTCTATAGAAAATGTCTTTTTTGCGTCTTTGATTCTTTCATTTAGGGGTTGTGTACCCCGTCTACTTTCTAGGTTTGTTAACGTGCGTGCAAATAAATTTCGGATGATTTGTTCAAACTGGGCTTTGTGTAGAGGAGGCATTTTTTTCGCTTCTTCAAGAAACGGAGCCATTTCTTCTTCAGAAAGCTCGAGGGGTGGTGTGTATGCCACTATATCTGGTGATCGGGGTCGAATCACGTTCATATGGGGAATCCTAAAGTTAATTTTGCTCCGCCGGGGAGGGGATTTAAGCTCATACCAGATCCAAGACCGCTAAGACCGTAAGTCGCGCCGCAGCAAACGATAATGGTACCCAGCGCTCCAAAGATATTATTGCCACCTTGTTCTTGAATGGCTTGTTTGGCTTCTTGGACGAGACAATCTAGCTGATGGACTTCATTTTTAGCGAGTTCAATTTCTCCCCGAATGTCTTTTGTTTCTTTCTCTACTTTTTTAGCTTCTAAATCGAGTTCCGTTGCACTTGTTTCTAATCGAGAGATCGTCTCGTTGATTGTCTTGTATTTTTTTTGTTCGCTAAGTTCTGTCTTGCTTAAGCTTTTATCAAAGGCTCTTTCACTTTTTTGTATGATGTTTTCTATTTCAGTTCCCACATGAGTCATTTCCTCCGCAATCTCTTGTTTTGCTTGCGCGATCATGTTTTGGAGCCTTTGACTTCGGCTTGCTTGCTTAGCAATTGCTGCATTTCTAATAAGCGCAAGAGCCTCTTCGTATTTGGGGGAGGATGCAGGCGGGGAGATGCAGGTATTGCGATAGGCGATTAAGATCCTAACAATAGGGTGCGCTTTAGAGGGCACCCCCTGAAGTCCTGTTTCATGCGTCCAAAGGCGTAAGAGCAACGGGTCATAGGTGACATTATCTTGGCCAAGAACCGCATCTCTAAAAGGTTCGTTATAGAGGGGCTCATGCAACAGTTTTTGGAGCTCGGTATTAAAGAGAGTTTGAATTTTTTCAACATCTTCATGGAGGGAAAGAGCTTGTAAATATGTTGCTTGCCACCTCGAAGCTGCTAGACTCAAAAAATCTTTGGGTTTGTTTTCTTGGATGCACTCTCCAATCCGTTGCAGTTCGCACCGTAACTTTCTTCGCGTAGGATCTAGGGTCATGAGTGTTTTGCCAAGTATTGTGTTGCTGCTTGTCCGATCCGAAATAAAGTTTCCGTATTTTGAGACTGCGATGCGTTGTTTTCTTGCGCAGCGTTGCGGACATGCGCTAAGTTCTCTTTGAGCTTCTGTATTTGGGTTCGCATCGTTTCTAAAGAGCCCTTTTGTAATGTAAATTCTTCTCGGATTGCATTGAGGGCTTTTAGCTTGTCTTGCGCGATTTTTTGGGCGAGTTCAAGCGAGGTTTGCGCCTCATCATCAAGAGTCTCACCTAAAACCGTATTAAGCGCTGTTAGATTGTCTTGAAACTCTTCTGCTACCGCTTGAAGAGCTTTACGATAGCCCTCCATATTCGATGTTTCGGGATTGCGATGGTGCTCAAGGAGTTCTCTAAAGGTGGGCGTCATGTGTTTTTCCTTGCAAGATCTTCAAATATTTTTCCGATTTCGCCAATTTCTTTACTCAGAGCCTCTAAATCATCCGTATTGATTTGTACCGCTTCGATCTTTTCGGCAGTTTTGTTAGCTTTTGTTTTAGCATCGCTCTGCTCATTTATTAAGGAGAGGCCACGCGCTCGAAATGACTCGAAAGCTAGATGCGCTTGATCGTGGACCTTTGCTGCGATTTTTTGCATGGCCGGGATTGAGTCTTCCAAAGAGCCGGCTCTTATCTTTTGAACTTTTGCAAGATCCACTTCGTCTGCGCACTTTTCAAGCCAACTTTCCGCATCCATCCCCACTGGGAGGTCTTGGAAAAGACCAATGATCTTTTCTCGAAATTCCGGCCATACGACGGGATCTTCTGCTATTAGGGGATCGATGAGCTCAGTAATCAAAACGGCAAGAAGGAAGTTTGTTTCGTCTCCGGGTCTTCTGGCTGCAAACGTCTCTTCCCACTCGGTTAATTCCTCACCCCTAACGCCATGGCGTCTCATGTCATTGAGCAGATCTTGAATTTGTCTCTCTATAGGATCCGGTCTAAGGTAGAGTATAGGAGGATGCGTAATCACTTGTGTAACAGACATAAGTTCCTCTATTGGATGGTGCAGGAAATTCCTGATGACCCGGACATGTTTTGCACCTGACTTGCTAAATTTGCTATCGTTTGTCTTTGGGCGTGAATTTCGTCTTTCTGGGCTCGATTTTCTTCTTTTAGTTCTGTTACATGCTCTTTCGTTGCGGTGTGCCGCGTTTCTTCAGCCGTAAGCCTTCCGGTAATCACATCAGCGCGAAGATCGGAAAATTCTTCGAACGCTTGCAATTCTAAATGGAGACGCTCTTTGCTGCACAAGACGGCAAGCTCAGTTGCTTTTTGCATAAAGTCTAAACGCGCAGTTGTTTCCTCTCTAAAACTTTGAATTTGTAGAGTAGCGTCTTCAAGAATCATCTCTTCTTGCCTTGCTAAAGCATTTTGAACGGCTCTTTGTCCAAGGGAAAGATAAGCTGCCCAGTATAGCATAATCGATTTCTGATCCAAATGATTGGCTTGCAAGGGGCAAGTAAGTTGAGGAGGAAAGAAGGAGGCTGCCCACTGAGATATTCGATTTGCGTAGGTATGTTCTTCGACAACAATTGAGGGAGCGTCAGGATCGAGAGCTCGTTGAACCTCTTCAAAATGAGGCAGCGACGGGAAATCGGTTCTGCCGACTTCCCACACTCGATTTTGCTCGTCAATCGCCCCTTTTTCTAAAGGGGTATTCGGTTTTAGCGGATTGACAATCCTGGCTTGAAGTTCTTTGACTTTCTCTAAAACAGCAGCCTGTTGATCTTGGGAAAGAGCTCCTCCCATGCGCAGCGAAGGATTTTCGCAATTCAAGTCAACAACCATCCGTAATGCGCCGGCAAACCAGTGATGAATTTCTTGGGATATCGGATCTTCCCTATTTTGGCCCTCATCAAAAAGTTTTGAGACCTCCTCAAATGCCTTAGAACAATCTTGAGGAGAGTTTAACCTCAAATAGAGGGTTTGGGGGGTGGTAACAGTGACTATTGAAGACATTACCAACCGTATCTGCCCACAGTGCTTCCGTGAAGACGAGACATATCTTGCATAAATGCAGAAGCTCGTGCGTTGTCAGCTATTCTCTCGGCAGTTCTTAGGGCATCCAGTCTTGCATTAGAAGCCGCGTTCTCGGCGGCTTGCCTTGCAGCTTCAATATCTTGCTCTGTTTTATCGGATTCATCTTGTATTTTCTTGTTGGTGTCTTTCAGCTCTTTCTTGCAGTCAGCCAATTCTTTGGTTAGGGTAGTGTTCGTCTTTTGGAGTTCTTCAATCGTTTTCTTGGATGCCGCTTGAGCGGACCGTAAGGCTTCGATTTCTGATTGGAAACTGCCTTGCTGCATAGTGAGCACCTGTTGCAAATCTGCGATTTGTCCTGCCATCTCTTCTAGAGTTCGTGTTGTTCTGTTTGCAAAGTTTGCGAGCGCTCCGTGATTTGTGGTTGGTTGCGCTTGTAAAGCTCTTGAAATTTGTTCTATTGCTGAAGACATGAAAACATCCTGTATTTATTTGGAAAGGGGAGGGATTTTATCGCGAGGAAAGGAATGAGGTCAATCCATACAATTTAATTGAGAAAGA
>CAZQNB010000030.1:11399-18908 GCA_964594545.1 uncultured bacterium
GATTTTATCGCGAGGAAAGGAATGAGGTCAATCCATACAATTTAATTGAGAAAGAGTGTGATGAATTCATTGTCTTTCGATTGGGGTTCTGGTATGCTTTAGCCTCGCTTCAATTTAAGGATACCGGTTATGGCACTCCCTCCTCAAAAATTTCGTGAGATTGTTTTTCTTATCCTGTTTACCTCGGATTTTTCCACTTCAGAGACGGAAGAGACTGCCTTGATGTTAATGAACGAGCTCAAAGTGACGAAGAAATCGGTCATGGAAGCGCACGAAGTGGTGAAACAAATTTCTTTAAAATTAGAGGAAATCGACGCAAAGATCACTTGCTATTCTACCGATTATAGCTTTGAAAGGATCTCAAGGGTTGAGAAAACAATATTGCGCCTTGGCCTTTATGAATTTTTATTTTGCAAGGACCTACCTCCTCTTGTCGCGATTGCGGAAGCAATCCGCCTGACGCGGAAGTTCGGGACGCCAGAAAGTTCCAACTTTGTCAATGCAGTTTTTGATCGTCTTTATAAGAATTCCTTGGTAGAATCTCTTCCTGATGGGAATCTCATTTGCTCAGGATCGGAAACTCTCTGAATTTTCTACCTTCGGCATAGGTGGCCAAATTGCCTATTTTGCTGAAGCCAAAACTTTTTTTGACATGCAGAGTGGCATTCTTTTTGCAAAAGAGAACAAACTCCCTTTTCTCGTTCTTGGCAAAGGGTCCAACTGCCTTTTTGATGATCGAGGATTTCCCGGGGTTGTTTTGCAGAGCAAGATCGATTTTTGTGAGTGGAGAGAGTCGTCGGTCTATGTAGGTTCGGGGTTTAGCTTTTCCCTTTTAGGTGTTCATAGCGCAAGGAGGGAATTGTCCGGCCTTGAGTTTGCGTCAGGGATTCCGGCAAGTGTCGGCGGCGCCATTTTTATGAATGCGGGCGCCAATGGAAAAGAAACCTTTGAAGCGCTCGAATCCGTTGAGTTTTTGAATGAAGATGGGGAGATTCGGCAGTACAAAAAAAGCGAATTAACCTTTGGATATAGAACCTCTTCGTTCCACTCCATGCGCGGGGCGATTTTGGCAGCGACCTTTGCTCTGACGCCGCAGAGCCCATCTGCGCGAGAAACTCAGCTCCAAATCATCGATTATCGAAAAAAGACGCAGCCTTTGAAGGAAAAGAGCATCGGATGTATCTTTCGAAATCCTTTAAATGCAAGCGCGGGCGCTTTGATTGATCAAAGCGGACTTAAGGGGGTGAAAGTAGGGGGCGCAAGGGTCTCTGAAATCCACGCAAATTTTATTGTCAATGAGGCGCAAGCAACAGCAGAAGATGTGAAAAAGTTAATGGAACAAATCCAAAGCTGTGTATTAGAAAAAACAGGGGTTCATTTAGAACCTGAGGTCCGATGGGTGTCTTATGATTCATGAGTTTCGAGCAGATCTCCACTGCCACACCATTTGTTCGGATGGATCGGACACGCCCCTTGAGATCGTAAATAAGGCTGCGCAAGCCGGGTTATCCGGCCTATCCATTACCGATCACGACACGATTGAAGCTTATAGCCCGGAACTTTTTTCGCATGCGGAAAGCCTCGGGATTCGGATCATGCCCGGCGTTGAGTTTTCGTCCGAATTTTTTGATCAGACGATCCATGTTTTGGGCTATGGGTTTGATCTCAAAGCGTCAAGTCTTCTAAAATTTATCCAAGAGATGCAACAAAGAAGAAATGAGCGAAATAGGGCCATTTTGCAAAAATTATCGGCTAAAAATTTTTTAGTCACTGAAGAGGAGCTCCTCTCAGTTCAGCAATCGGCGGGAGTTAAAAAAAGCCTTGGACGGCCTCACATCGCGGCGGTCATGATGGCAAAGGGATATGTTAAAAGCTTTCAAGAGGCGTTTGATCTCTATTTAAAAGAGGGGAGTAGTTGTTACGTTTCCGGTTTTAAATTTACTCCAACGGATGTCATTTCTGTGATTCATGAATCCGGAGGGAAAGCTGTTTTAGCCCATCCCCACTTCATCAAAAATGGAAGTTTAATGGGGTCTTTACTTTCTCTTCCCTTTGATGGGATCGAATGCCACTACGGGAACTTGCCCAAACATCAAGAAAGGCCCTGGATCAAAATCGCAAAACAAAAAGGGTGGATTGCAACCGGCGGGTCCGATTACCACGGAAAGTTTAAACCCCATATTTCTCTTGGGTGCTCTTGGGTCGGAGAATCTATTTTTATGCAATTGCTCGAACAATGACCTCCTGGGATCTCTTTTTACAAAAACTCTATTCTTATCCGCATCGAAAAAAACGGGATTTGACCTCCCTTTTAAAAATCGATGAAAAATTAGGCCATCCTCATCGATCTTTTAGGTCCATTCATGTAGGGGGGACCAATGGAAAAGGATCTGTCACTTGGAAAATCGCAAAGGCTCTTGAAAAAGAGGGTTTCTGTGTTGGTCTCTACACGTCGCCTCATATTTTTGATGTGCGTGAGAGAATACAGATCAACGGGGAGATGATTTCTCAAGATGATATGCAAGAGGTTTTTGCTCCCCTTTTCGCAAATGATGAAGACCTTTCGTATTTCGATCTTTTGACGATGGCCGCTTTTCTCTATTTTCAAAAAAGAGGGGTTGATTGGGCTGTGATTGAAGTGGGGCTCGGGGGGCGTTTTGATGCCACAAATATCATCCACCCGGAGATTGCGGCAATCACGTCCATTAGCCTTGATCATACACAACTTTTAGGGGAGACTCTTGAGGAAATTGCGCATGAAAAGGGGGGGATTGTGAAACCCAATATTCCTTTGGTTACAGGGCCTTCAGCTTCGCCTTATTTCCCTGGGTCGATTGCTGTTTTGCCCCAACCCTTTTTTGATTTAGAAAATCAGGGAGTGGCAAGAGCTGTTTTAGAAAAACTCGCCATTTCTGAAACCTCCATTGCAGAGGGTCTCAGGGCAAGACCGCGATGTCGATTTGAGATCAGAGGAAATGTGATTTTGGACGTGGCGCATAATCCGGATGGTTTTGTCAAACTCTTACACGCTCTAAAAATCCATTTTCCCAATGAGAAATTCCACTTTATTCTCGCATTTTCAAAAGACAAGGACTGGAAAAAATGCTTAGATATTATTCGCCCTTTCGCGGAAACGATCTCTGCTGTCAAAGTTAATATGGATCGGATGGAAAGCCCTGAAAATCTTCAGGCCTATATGCCGGGGATCAAGATATGTCCATCGATTCAAGGCGCAATCAAGCCAGACGCTCGGAACGTGATTTGCGGAAGTTTTTATCTGATGGAAAGAGCCCAAATTAAAGAAGGAGATTTGGGTCGATTGATGTAGCGATGTAAGCAAATTTGCCAATCTTTAGGCGGAAGCGTTGAGAGAAACTCGATAACCGCTGCCTCCTCGCGAAGCCCCTCCTCGTGTCCCGGATAGCACATAATCGATAGCGCTCCATCTGAAGCCAATAGATTGATGCTTTGAGAAAGGCTTGTCAGTGTAGTTTCCGTTTGGGTAGTGACGGTTTTATCGCCGCCGGGCAGATAGCCTAAATTATAGACAATGAGTCTGGGAGGTTTTGGACATGGGGTTTCTTCAATGAGGGCGTGGGATTTCTCACAAAAAATAACGCGATCTGCTTGCTCTTTGGAAAGGGCGCTGTCGATTAATTTCCTTGTATTATCAAGGGCCTCTTTTTGAATATCATAGGTAAATACAAGACTTGGTAGAAGATGGGTCAAAAACAAAGTGTCATGCCCATTGCCGCAGGTGGCGTCAATGGCGATGTCGCCGGGCAAAAGGTGTTCCTGCCAATATTTTTTTGCAAGCTTGAGGTGATGATTTTTGAATGAGCCGTTCATATTTCTTGGATTCAAAGGATAAATCATATAAGATTTATGCATTAACAAAATTCCTCTGTGGGGTGTTAGCTCAGTTGGTTAGAGCGCTACGTTGACATCGTAGAGGTCGGCTGTTCGAGTCAGCTACACCCCATAAGTTAAATTTCAGTAAAATGCTTGGACTTACAAGAAATCAGACGCACTGCTGCAGAAATTCTGGCAGCCGCAGTTTATGAAACCTTCCCTGATGTCGAACTCCTTGGCGGGGGCGACACAAGCTCCGGCTTTTTCTACGATTTTGTTTTCCCCCACGTGATCCACCCTGAATTCCACATCCAAATTGAAGAAAAAATGCGACAAATCGTTCGGGAAAAAAGGGAAATTCGGGATCTTGAAATGGTCGCCGTTAGCGCAAAAGAGTTTTTGAAAAGCAAAGGCCACAAAACCAGGGCAAGGCAAATAGAGGGTTCTGGCCTGTTCCCCATTGTTCAGATAGGTAATTTTATCGATTTGGCAAGCGGCGCTCATTTATCAAATACCGGGGCTCTTCCTGCTTTTAAATTGTTTCCTTCCCTTCTTTTAGAAGATAAGGTGCTCAGGATTCAAGGGGCTGCAGCTCTATCGAAAGACGCTTTAAAAGAATTTCTTAAACGATGGAACGCCTATTCGCAAAAGCGACACGAAAAGGTTGGGGAAGTTAAACATTATTGGCGGTTTATTGATGGAGATCTTGTTTGGCTTCCCACGGGGCTCCAAGCGTTAGAAGAACTTACGAAAACGTTTAAAGAAAACCTTATCCCGGGGGCTTTGGAAGTTCGATGTCCGTTATCTATGGATCGGTTGCCTCTCCATAAAAAAATTCTTCAAGAAATGCGGGTCGAATCGGTCCTTGAAATCTCGCCAATTGAAGGGGAATTTAACGAAACTGACGATGCTGGACTCTTGAATCCCATAGAGGGGAGAGAGGTTCAAATTACAATTTCTTTGAATCAGATCATTTCCTCCTTGCATTCCATCACAAAAACCCTTACTATTTTAGGCTTTAGTTATAGTGTTCATTTGTCTGGATCTAAGCGCGGCGCTCGGGGCGCAAAACTGCTCGAGGATGGGTTGAAAAGGATTCAGTGCGAATACCAGGTCTCCCCGGAGATAGATAAGGACCCAAAAATTGATTTTAGGGTCTCTGATGGTCTGGGTAGAGAATGGAGCGCGGTATGTGTTCGAGCAAAAGAATGCTTGTCTGTGCAAGTTATTATTGAAAGAAACTTGGCGCTTTTGTTAGAACTATAGTGGGTTACACATTAAAAGGATTGAGCAACTTTGAGAATCAATAGGGAAATTCGAGCTGATAGAGTGCGGGTCATTTCTGAGAGCGGAGAGCAGATCGGCATCATGTTTTTGCGTGAAGCGCTAACGAAGGCGGAAGAGGCGGGTCTGGATTTAGTTGAGATCTCTCCTGCGGCGAAGCCACCGGTAGTAAAAATCGTTGATTACGGTAAGTTCCGATACCATCAGCAAAAGAAAGAGAAGGACAGTAAAAAAGCTCAAGTTGTGATCAAGGTCAAAGAGATCAAGCTGAAACCGAATATTGATGACCATGATTTTCAGACGAAGTTAAAGCATGCCCGCGATTTTATCCTTAAAGGGAATAAGGTTCGTGTAAGCATTATGTTTAGAGGGCGAGAGATGCTCCACATAGGACTCGGGGAAAAAGTTGTAGATCAGTTCTGCATGCTTTTGGCCGATATCGCGTTGTTGGAATCTGCGCCTAAGTTGATGGGTAGAACGATGTCAACTGTATTGACACCGAGTGGAAAGAAGCCAAAGGCTATAAGTCCCTCAGTGGCACCAGTTGATCCTAAGAGCAGTAAAGGAGAAATATAACGTGCCTAAGATGAAGACCCGCAAAGCGGTCAAAGCTAGATTTAAGGTGACTGGAACAGGGAAGTTAAAGAGAGCCCACCCAGGACGACGCCACATTTTAACGAAGAAAAGCGCAAACCGAAAACGAAAGTTGGCAAAAGCTGGCCTCGTTGATGATGGTCAAGTTAAAATGTTTAAAATTATGATGGGGGTATAAGGTTTATGGTAAGAATTACCAACTCAGTTGCTGCTCGTAGACGTACAAAAAAATTGCTCAAGCGTTGTAAAGGTTTTTATGGGGATCGAAAGAACCACTTAAAACTTTCTAAAGATGCATTGATGTCTGCGTTGGCATTTAATTACAAACACAGAAAACTCCGCAAGAGAGAATTCAAGAGTCTTTGGATCACCCGTATTGGTGCGGCTTCAAAGATCAATGGAATTTCTTATAGCAAATTGATCAATGGATTGAAGCTGATGGGATGTGAGATCAACCGCAAGTGGTTGTCAGAACTCGCCATCCATGATGCACCCTCTTTTGGTCACATTGCTACAGCTGCGAAAACACGTTTAGCTGCAAACTAAACTTCGATTTCTGAAAAGGGAGAGTCCCATTTGATGTCTATACAAGAACAAATCGGAACTCTCCGTTCTTCTTTTATTTCCGAATTAAAAGATTCTTCTACGGTTAAAGATCTTGACGCCCTAAAGATTAAGTATTTAGGGAAAAAAGGGTCTGTCCAAGCGCTGATGATGGAGTTGAAAAACTGTCCATCAGACGAGCGTCCGCACATGGGCAAACTGATCAATGATTTAAAAGAAGAGATCGTTTCTCATTGTGACCATAGCTTAACGAGATTACAGAAAGACGAGCTGACTGCGCGGCTTGAGAAAGAGGCGCTTGACATCACGTTGCCTGGGAGAGCCCAGTTTTTAGGTAAAGCGCATCCGATCCACCAGATGATGCAGAAGGTGATTGATATTCTTGTGGGGATGGGATTTTCTGTCCAATACGGGCCGGATGTTGATACAGAGCACTATAATTTTGAGGGGTTAAACTTCCCTCCCGATCATCCTGCGCGAGATATGCAGGATACGTTTTATTTAAGTCATAATTTTCTCCTCCGCACGCATACGAGCAATGTGCAAGTGCACGCGATGGAAAATTATTCTCCCCCGATTCGCGTAATTGCGCCGGGCAGATGTTTTCGCAATGAGGACATTTCTGCGAGATCGCATGTATTTTTCCATCAAATTGAAGGGTTTTATATCGACAAGAACGTGTCGTTTGCAGATCTGATGTCGACGATGACAGATTTCCTTCACAAGCTTTTTGGAGAAAAAGTAGAAACCCGTTTTAGACCGAGCTTTTTCCCATTTGTAGAGCCTGGGATGGAAGTGGATGTGCGATGCACAGCTTGCAAGGGATCGGGATGTAGGCTTTGTAAGCATACAGGATGGCTCGAGATTTTAGGTGCAGGGATGATCCATCCGAATGTGCTTAAGAAGGGGAATATCGATCCTGAAGAGTATTCCGGATACGCTTGGGGAATGGGGATAGAGCGGCTTGTGATCTTGCAATCATCGATTCCTGACATTCGGTTATTTACGCAAAACGATGTTCGATTTTTAGCACAATTTCCTTGAAGAAAATCAGGGAAAAAGAATAGTATTTACATTTCCTTTTTATGGAAGAGTGGCAGAGTGGCCGATTGCGCCTGTCTTGAAAACAGGAGGCCCTTCACGGGGTCCGTGGGTTCGAATCCTACCTCTTCCGAAATAACCTTCGACTCCGTCGAAGGTTTTTTTGTTTCTAGG
>CAZQNB010000031.1:0-2009 GCA_964594545.1 uncultured bacterium
TTTGCGTTAGTGACCATAAATTTTGGGTTTTCTGAGATTTTTTATCCTGATTTTCTTGTTTCGATGACGAGGAATGGAAGAGACTTTCGGAGTTATGAAGAGATCCGTGACTGCGCAAGCATTCAAAATTTACAAATCTTTCAGATTGCTTACGCAAGGAACGTATTGCTTGCCAAACAGGGCAGTGAAGCGAATCGAATTCCTAAAATCATCCATCAGATTTGGCTTGGAAGCCCTCTTCCGGAAAAGTATTTTGCCTGGATGCGTACGTGGATGGATTGGCACGGGTGGGAATATAAGTTGTGGACGGATGCAGATATCAAAGATTTGTCTTTGTATAACCAAGAGCTTTACAATCGGTCAAAAAGCTATGGAGAGCTGACAGATATTTTGCGCTTAGAGATCCTTCTTCATTTCGGAGGGCTCTATGTGGATGTCGATTTCGAGTGTTTAAAACCGGAGATGTTTGAGGAACTTGGGAAGAGTTTTGATTTTTATGTTGGATTTGAACCGATCGGTCACGGAACGATGAATGGGATTCCGAAGATATGCAACGCGATTATTGGGGCTGCTCCCTATCATCCTTTGATTAAGAATCTAATTGTCAATATGAAGGCAAACTGGAATCAGCACTCGCACGAGACAGGGGTCCAGAAGGCGGGCCCTGATTATTTTTCTCGGTTGATTTTAGATTACGAAAAAGGGCTCCTTGTTTCGCCTGAAAAAAAGGGGGATAATTTGCATTATCGAAATATGTATTTACCCTGCACATTTTTGTACCCATTTTCAGATCCCGAAATCAAAACAAAACCAAGTTATGACGAAATTCTTGCAAACGCTTGGCCGGAAACCGCAGGCATTCATTACTGGAGCGGCAGTTGGCGCCCTCCGTTTACCAAACAAGAAGAGCAAATCGAGCTTCCGAGAAGGTAGATGTTTTAATTTTCAAGAATCGGCTGGAATTTTTGCAAAGACGCATACGCAACAAGCGTTTTATAGCAGTATTCGAGGATGTGTTCCGGCATGAGGTGGGTGAGGGCAAAGTCTCGACCGTTTTGTGCAATTGCTTTAGCCTTAAGATCGTGTGATTTTGCCCACGCAATCTTCTCGAGGAGATCGGAGAGGTCTTGTTTGACGGGGATAAAGTGTTTCCAAGCGATGAGTTCATCATAAAAATACATGATGTCAGGGGAGTCTTGCTTGAAGGTGAGAGAGCCTGATAAGAGCTTCCATTGGGTTGCGGGGAAGCTACAGGTCACGCCATCGATGGCCATGTGATATTTGTAGCGGAATGTGTCTTCCCAAGAAACAAACCGGATTTCTCCTAAAATTTCCTTGCAGAGGTCAAGAGATGCGACCTTGCACTTATCCGGATATTGGGAAAACGCGGCGTCGATGAGATCCGGGTGAAGTTTGGATTCATAGACAAGCCTTCCTCTTGGAAATGTGGTCCAGTTGTCGAATGTGTACATCCCAAAACGTTTCCCGTCCCAGGGGGTGCCCCTCCAAAAGAGTTTTTCAGATTTCTCTTCCCACGCGATATTTTGGTGTTCATTGACAGTCTTAATGAGAAAATTCCACCCGCTTTTGTGATCGTTGATATCATAGATCCAATCAGAAAAGAGGATCGCTCGTTTTAAGGATTTGTCCTTTGCAGAAACGAAAATAGGGGCGGATTTTTTGAAAGCGGATCTGGTGAAAAAACTACGTTTCAGGCGGTCTTCATAGTAGTAGATGAAATCGACATCCGGGACCGGGTAGGTTTTAACCATTGCTTCGAGCAGGGTTTTGATTCTGCATTCATCTCCATAGACGGTAGAATGGATGATTTTAAACCGTTTGAATTCCGGATTGCTTTTGCAATGATCCCACGTTGTGTCCAAGAGTTCTTTTGTAATCCCATTTTTTTTAAAAGGGGCAAGTTCTGCTTGTATTTTTTTGTCCATCCAATTTTGGGGTGGAGTTTTTTGCAGGAACAAGAGGCCAATGCCGAGAGCGAAGAGGAAAAA
>CAZQNB010000031.1:2109-8059 GCA_964594545.1 uncultured bacterium
AGATTATTTTTGTGTATAAAAATCTATTTTTCCGTATATGAGGAAATTATGAGTGAAATAGATAGCGCAGGGTCAGTTAACCCTCGAGCAGAAAAATTATACAAACAAGAATACCACCACGGGGCGACTCTTTTTGATAAAGCTCTTGTGCAGGCGAATAAATCTACCTACGCTCCGCAGAAAAAAGAGTTTGCCGGCGTCATGAATATTGCGATGGAAGTCTTGAACCAGTCTGCGCGAGAATTAAAGAGTCAGGCTTTGATTGTGCAAAGCCGGGAAATTTCAGAAAAATATAAAGAGTATCAAAAGAATCCAAGCAAAGAAAATTTCGAAGCTTTGCGAAGCGATCTTGAGAAAGCAAAGCACTCGTTTGACTAGGGAACACTCCCTAACGAACTCATTATTCCGAAAAAAAAACCTTAATCTTGTCCAAAAAAGTTTTCTTTCTTGGATGATTTTGCGGCGTCTCGATCTCTTCAAAAGAGCGGAGAAGTGTTTTTTGTTTTTCCGAAAGTTTGACAGGAGTTTCTACAGTAATTCTTACGAGAAGATCCCCTTGTCCTTGTTTGTGGACGTTCGGGAACCCTTTACCGCTGACACGTAGGAGTTTGCCGTTTTGCGTCCCTTCAGGAATTTGGATCCTGCACGACTCGCCAAGGGGCGTCGGGACTGTTTTTTTGCTCCCTAAGGCAGCTTCCGTAAATGAAATCGGAAGTTCGATATAGACATCGTCGCCTTCTCTTTCAAACGCTTCGTGCTGTTCAAGTTCGATATCGACGAATAGATCTCCGGGAGATCCTCCGGAGACGCCGGCGTCCCCATAGCCGCTCATTTTGAGCCGCATACCGGTGTCTACACCTGCCGGAATTTTGATCTTGATCCGTTGTTTGTCTTTAACTCTTCCGGCGCCGGAGCAAGATTTGCAAGGATCTGTAATCATTTGCCCGGACCCACTGCAGCTCGGGCATACGCTGGACATGCTGAAAAAGCCTCTGCTTTGATAGATCTGCCCGTTGCCTTTGCAGGAAGAACAGGTTTTTATCCCGGCTTTTGTTTTAGCGCCGAGACCTTGGCATGCAGAGCAAGTGATGTGATTGCTAATTGCGATCTCTTTTTCAGTCCCTTTGGCCGCCTCTTCGAAGGTGACTTTTACAGTGACTCGCTTGCTTGCGCCTTTGCGATTCCCTGTTTCTTCTCCATCTCCGCCGCCGCCCCCAAAAAAGGATTCAAAGGGGGATCCGCCTTGCCCACCGCCACCACCGCCAAACGCTCCCATGAAGGTGCGTAGAGCATCTTCCATAGAGGAGAAGCCTCCGCCGGAGAATCCTCCCGGGTGTCCTCCGCCCATGCCGGCGCCTTTAAGACCGTCTTCTCCGTATTGATCGTAAATGCGACGCTTCCCTTCGTCGCTTAAGACTTCGTAAGCTTCGGAGATTTGTTTGAACGAGTCGGCAGCTTTAGGATCATTGGGATTGCGGTCGGGGTGACTTTCAAGAGCCCTCTTGCGATAGGCTTTCTTGATTTCGTCAGGAGTAGCTCCCCTAGCAATGCCGAGGGTGGCATAGTAATCTTGCATAAAGACCGTTAGAGATTAATATCCGCGACGAGCTGCGATTTTATTTCGCTTAATAGCCGCTTTTGATTTGAGTCTGCTCTTAACAGAAGGTTTGTCGTAGAAGCGATGCGCTTTTGCTGACTTCATAATTCCTTCTTTATCAAGTTTTTTCTTGAGAGCTCTGAGGGCTTTGTCGATTGGTTCTCCCATTCGGACTTTAACACTGGGCATTGCAACTCACCTTAAATTGAGGGTTAATCTTTTAGAAACTACTCTATCGTAGCGCAAACGGGGGCTTTAGATCAAGAGATATACTCATTGGGAAGGCTTCTAAGCAGGGCCTTCCGATCCTTTTTTCCACAAGCCATGGATGGGGGGAAAGGAGGAGAGGAATGTCTTTGATAAGTTCAATTACCTCTTCCGGAGACAGAAGTTGAGGCACTTCCCCTTCTTTAATAAGCACGTGTATGCCGGCCATGCGGGCGTCTATAAGGATAGCAACGGGGCCGTTTCCTGTAGGCATAAAAGTTTTTAGAGTGCAAAATTCGATGAGGGGAATGCCCCATCCAAAGGAGAGTGCTTTCCCAAGAGCTGCGCCAACTCGGACGCCGGTAAGTGAGCCGGGGCCCTTTCCGATGGCGATTTGGTCTGGGCGGAAGTTATTGTCTTTGAGCAGTTTACTCACTTCATAGCCCAGTTTTTTAGAGAGCTCGGGCCCTCCGAGGAGAGGAATGGAGAGGAAGGTATTTTCATCTTCGATGGCGATGAAAGATTTCTCTGTAGAGGTTTCTATATATAGGGTCTTCATAGATGGATTGGAGTATAACATTTGCGTGATTTTCCTGGGGCTGATAAAGTGGAACCTATCAGGAAAATAGATTAAAATTATTTTCCGGATGACACCATTGTGTAGAGGTTTCCTTTGAACGAAGAAAACGAGATAAAATTGCCAAATATTGAACCTCTATCAGAGGAAAAGCGGGAAGGAAAGTCTTCAGCATCCAATCTGTTGTATCCGGACCAGCTTTACCTTTTGCCCTTAAATCGACGTCCCTTTTTTCCCGGGATGGCAGCTCCCGTTGTGATTGAACCCGGAGCCTATTACGAAGTGTTGAAGATCGTTGCTAAAACCGATCATAAATGCTTGGGCCTTTTCCTGACTCGAGATGAAGACGCAAACATCTATAAAATCGATAGCAAAGATTTGCACCAAGTCGGTGTTGTGGCGCGGATCCTTCGGATTATTCCGATGGAGCAAGGCGGCGCTCAAGTTGTCTTGAACATGGAAAAGCGGGTTGTTTTAGATAAACCGATTAAAAACAAACATCTCTTGGGCAAGGTTTCGTATAAAGAGGATCCCCCTTTAGAGAATCTATCGAGAGAATTAAAAGCCTATTCGATCAGTATCATCACGACGATTAAGGAACTTCTTAAATTAAATCCGTTGTTTAAAGAAGAGCTGCAGATTTTCTTAGGCCATTCTGATTTTACTGAGCCGGGAAGACTTGCTGATTTTGCGGTGGCTCTCACAACTGCGACAAGAGATGAGCTCCAAGATGTGTTGGAGGCTTTTGATATTGAAAAGCGGATCGATAAAGCCCTTCTCCTCTTAAAGAAAGAGCTTGATATTAGCAAATTGCAAAGCACGATCAATCAAAGGATCGAGGCGACAATCTCGAAAAGTCAGAGAGAATTTTTCCTTCGCGAACAGCTCAAGGCGATTAAGAAAGAGCTCGGGATGGAGAAAGATGATAAATCGCTCGATATTGAAAAATTTGAAGAGAGAATCAAGCATAGAAAGATCCCTGAAGATGTGATGAAAGTTTTGCGCGAAGAGATGGATAAGCTCAGCGTTTTAGAGATCCAATCAGCGGAATATGGGGTTTGCCGCAATTATGTCGATTGGCTCACCATCGTTCCTTGGGGGATGACGAGCAAGGAGACGCACGATCTCAAGAAAGCAGAAAAAGTGCTCGAAGAAGATCATTATGGACTCAAAGATATTAAAGAGAGAATTTTAGAATTTATCGGCGTTGGCAAGTTAACCGGCGGCGTTAAAGGAAGCATTATTTGCTTGGTGGGTCCTCCGGGAGTCGGCAAGACCAGTATCGGTAAAAGCGTTGCGCGCGCGCTCAATCGGAAATTTTATCGATTTTCTGTTGGGGGCATGCGCGATGAGGCGGAGATTAAAGGGCATCGAAGGACGTATATCGGCGCGATGCCGGGGAAAATGATCCAAGCGCTGAAATCCACGCAGACGATGAATCCTGTGATTATGCTCGATGAAGTGGATAAGATGGGATCAAGTTTCCATGGAGATCCGGCGTCTGCTCTCTTAGAGGTATTGGATCCTGAGCAAAATAAAGATTTTCTCGATCATTATCTCGATGTTCGCACAGATCTTTCAAATGTATTGTTTATTGTGACGGCAAACGTTTTGGATACGATTCCGGAGCCGTTGAAAGACCGGATGGAAATACTCCGTTTGTCCGGCTATATTCAGGCGGAAAAAATTGAAATTGCGAAAAAGTACCTCCTGCCCAGAAATCGAGAAGCGATGGGACTGAAAACAGCAGATGTCGCTTTTACCGATGGGGCCATCGGCGCAATTATCAATGGATATGCTCGAGAAGCAGGCGTTCGGAATCTCGAGAATAACATGAAAAAAATCCTTAGAAAAGTGGCTTTAAAAATCGCGAGAGAAACGAAAAAAGGGAAAAGACGGGCGAAGACGACGGTCGATGAAAAGTCTTTAACCGGGTATTTGGGTAAGCCCATCTTCACAAGCGATCGGTATTATGAAATAAATCCGGTGGGTGTCGCCACAGGTCTTGCATGGACATCGATGGGAGGCGCAACGCTTTATATTGAAGTGGTCAAATACCCTTCTGAAAAAACAGAGATGAAGCTGACAGGACAAGCGGGCGATGTGATGAAAGAGTCTGCGCAGATTGCGTGGACGTTTTTGCAGAGCAACGCCGCAAAATATGCGCCCAACATCCCATTTTTTGAAAAATCGCAGATCCATATCCACATCCCTGAAGGGGCAACACCGAAAGATGGGCCATCAGCTGGCATTACAATGGTTACGGCATTGCTCTCGTTACTGATTGGGCAGTCGATACGAGAAAATCTGGGGATGACAGGAGAGCTTACATTGACGGGCAAAGTTCTTCCCATCGGGGGACTCAAAGAAAAATTGATCGCAGCGCGCAGATCGAAACTCGATGTTTTGATTTTCCCGAAAGAGAATTTGCGCGATTACGATGAGCTGCCGGCCTTTTTGAAAAAGGGGCTTGAAGTCCATTTTGTGGACACATACGATGAGGTTTACCACATCGCATTTGGGAAAAAGAAGAAATCGCATGAAACCGCCTCTGTGGCTCCAAAAAAAACTCGTAGAGCCAAAACGGCTTGAAACAGTCGTAGGTGAGATTCGCGCAACGGGTAAAACCATTGCGACGCTCAATGGCTCGTTTGATCTTATGCATGCGGGCCATCTCTATATTATTCATGAGGCGAAACGGCAAGCGGATGTCCTTTTTGTTGCTATGAATTCCGATGCGTCGATTCGCGCGTATAAAGGGCCGAATCGTCCGATTATTTCGTTAAACTATCGACTGGAAATGATGGCGGCTTTGGAATTTGTCGATTTTGTCACCTGGTTTGAGGAGACAGATCCTTGCGCGATTTTAAGGAAGATCCGTCCTGATGTTCATGTCAATGGGGCGGAATATGGGGAAAACTGCATTGAAGCCGAAACCGTTCGAGACTGTGGAGGAAGGATTCATTTAGTGGATCGGATCCCTTCCCTTTCGACATCAGCAATAATAGAGAAAATATGCGTTTAATTGGTCCCTTAAATAACGAAAATGATGCAAGGCGCCTTTCTCTCTTTCTCAAACGAAAGGGGATTGAGACGAATTGCGATGGCTTTTTTGACGCTAATACAGGTCTCATGTCTTATCAGATGTGGGTGTATGACGAAGATAGAATCGCAGAGGCGCAAAAAGAATATACCCGGTTTATACAAGAACCTACCCATGCGGCATACGATACGCCGATTACCGAGCTAATTTCTCAGGAAGACGCAGCTGTCATGAAGGCAGACGCTGTCTCCACACAAAAAAGTTTGCCCACTCCCTTTACGACATTCATGATCGCTTTTTGCGCTCTTATTTTTCTTCTCAATTTGATGGAAGAATATCCGATGATGCAAGAGGGGCTTTCTGAAAAGACATTTTTAATGACCCCCGTGCAAGCAAGCCTCCTTTTTGATTTGCCGCCTCAGTTTGAAAAACTTGAAGAGATCATTGAAAAACATAAGATATCGCCGGAGCAAAAAGTAGAGAGTTTATCACCTGAAATTTTGCAGGAGATTCGGGAGTTAGAAAC
>CAZQNB010000031.1:8159-17613 GCA_964594545.1 uncultured bacterium
GGGATTTTTTCGAATATAGCGCAGTACCTGATGAGCGGTCCATTTTTTATTGGCTATTCAGGGGTTGTGATGGGGCTTGCCGGATTTACCTGGATGCGGGAGAGGGTAGCTCCCTGGGAAGGATACCCTTTGCAGCGCTCTACGATTTTATTTTTGCTCCTTTTCGTGGGCGGGATGTTTTTAGTGCAGTCGGTTTCTTTTGTCATGCAAATTTTTACACAGATTGAATTTTCGCCAAACATTGCCAATACGGCGCATATAGCGGGAGCCATGATCGGAGCCTTTCTTGGAAGATTTTCCTTTTTTGATGAGAGGGTAAAGCGATGAGTACGCGCGAACTTGTAATTCTTGGATGTTCGAGCCAGCAGCCGACGCGGTTTCGCAATCACGGCGCGTATCTTTTGCGTTGGAATGAAGAGGGTTTTTTATTTGATCCGGGAGAGGGGACGCAAAGGCAGTTTATTTTTGCAGACATTCCGCCACCTGTTGTGAATCGGATATTTGTAAGCCATTTTCATGGGGATCATTGCTTAGGGCTTGGCTCTATGTTTATGCGTTTGAATCTAGATAAAGTGACCCACCCTATTCATTGCTATTATCCGGCAAGCGGGAAGAAGTATTTTGATCGCCTTCGCTATAGCTGTATCTATCGAGAAAATATTCAAATCGTAGAGCACCCAGTGAAAGAAGAGGGGGTTGTGGAAGATACGGGCAAGTTTCGGATTGAAGCCGCTTTTCTCGATCATGGCGTGGAAAATATTGGCTGGCGCATTACTGAGGCGGATACCATTAAGTTTGATAAGGCGGCTCTTAAAAATGCAGGGATCGATGGCCCGAACGTTCGCATGTTAGAAAAAGAGGGGAAGATTTGCGTTGATGGGAGATGGGTTCTTTTAGAGGAAGTAAGTTCTGTGCGAAAAGGGGATGTGTTTGCCTATATTGTCGATACGCGGCCCTGTCCGAACGCGTTGAAGCTTGCTAGGAGCGCTAAAATGATTGTTTGCGAGAGCACATATAGCGATCAAGAGAGGGAAATGGCTGCGGAATATATGCATATGACAGCAAAACAGGCGGCAGAGATTGCAAGAGATGCAGGAGCGCAGATTTTAGTTTTGACCCATTTTTCTGCACGCTATAGAGATCCTGAGGAGCTTGGGAAAGAGGCTCGTTTGATTTTCCCCAATACGTTTGTGGCAGAGGATTTTAAGCGGATTGCCTTTCCGAAATGAAATAACAGGATATTAGGATGGACAGGATATTGAAAAATATCCTCTTGTTCGAGAGGAGTGGTTTGGGGTTTTTAGATGCGGTAGAGAAATTCATTCACCATCTTCGCGTTGTTAAAAACGTCTCAGAGCACACTCTGCGCGCCTATACGACAGATCTCTTCGCGTTTTCTCGGTTTCTCGAAGAAGAAAAATTATCTTTAGATCTTACAGCCATAACGAAAAAAGAAGTACGGAAGTTTTTAGCGGTTTTCCATGAGAAAAAAAAGAGCACTAAGACAGTGCTTCGCGCTCTTTCTGCATTGCGAAGCCTTTTTAAATATGCAATCCGCGAAAAGCTGATCGCGGAGAGTCCTCTCGATGAAATTGAGAGTCCCAAAAAAGAAAAAAAGCTTCCCATTTCCATTACCTATGAGCAGATAGAGCTCCTTTTAAGTCAGCCCGACATCAAGTCCTATTTAGGGTTTAGGGATCGAGTCATTATGGAGCTCTTTTATAGCTCTGGGCTTCGTCTCAGTGAATTAACCGGACTCAATCGCGGGGATTTTGATGAAAAAACAGGCATTCTTACGATTTTTGGGAAAGGGAAAAAGCAAAGGCAATCGCCGATTACTGAGGGCGCAGCCAAGTGGCTCATCTCTTATTTGAATCATCCGGAAAGAGCAAGCGTTGAGCAGGACCCAAAGGCGATCTTTCTCAATAAGTGGGGGACGAGACTAAACCCTCGATCTGTCGATCGCAATTTTGCCGCCTATTTAAGGCAAAGTGGGCTTTCAGAGAGGATTACGCCGCACACGATTCGGCATACCATTGCGACCCATTGGTTAGAGAAGGGGATGGATCTTAAAACGATACAGCTGCTTCTTGGCCATACATCGCTTGCCACAACGACGATTTATACCCACGTCTCTTCGAAACTCAAAAGAGAAGTCTACGATAAGACGCACCCCAGAGCGCATTAAGCGATGAGCACAATGAAATCATAAGCTGTTTATATGCAATGATTTGTGTATTTCATTCAATCTTTAGTTGAAAAGCACAATAATCTCGTAAATTAAGTTTGCATTAATAATATACTTTACTTTATAATATAACTAAATTATTAATTATAAGGCTGTATGATTAGAGGATGTATTCGAAGAACCTCTGGTTTGGGGGCGTTACCCCGGCCAATGGGCTCAATTGCGGGGTTCCCTGCTGCGCCCAATGGGATGCCGAACGTGTTCCATGCGAGCACGGAGAGCAGAGAAGCGCAATATCAGGACCTTCTTTCTCGAGCGGCGCGTCGCACCCTTGATCATTTAAATGTGTTACACAAAGATCCGATATCAGGAGAGCTTTCTTGTTACGACTACTTTGCAAAGATGGATCGACAACTAAGGAAGGAGAATCCCGGCGCCAAGTTGTATGTTTCCGGTGGTGTTGTGCGGTGTCTTTTGGGGTATATCTATGCCCGTCTTTATGCAGAACATAAAGTCAATTCAGGAGACCCCGAGAAGATTACAGAAGATGTTTTGAAGGCGATGATAGAGGAAAAAGATCGGCGCGCTCTTTGGGATGTGCTTGGAATTGGAAGCGATCTGGATCTTTTAGTTGATGGGATATCTCGAGAAACGGCAACAGCTTGCCTTGGGTCTTTTGCTCTTCCGGGAGAAAGAGACCAACGTTTATCTCACCTTCACTATGATATTAATGAGTATTCAGCGCAGATGGAACGGGCGACAAAGCAGGGGGGAAGTTCCTTGGATTTCCTTGCTGTTTCCCTGGGCCCGGATCAAGGATTTAGGACGCCCGACTCTCTTCCCTTAATTATTCCTCATTTTTTGCGGGGCAGAGTCTCTGTGCTTCCGATGGATGGAGCGGAAAATCCGCAAATTACAACAGCGCGCTTGATCAGAACCTTCGCGGAAGTTCCTTTTCTTCAGCCTTTGCCGGAAGATCAATTGTTAACAGAAACAGCCGTTCAAAAATTGGCAGATCAATTCCCTGCGCTAGATTGGAACACACGATTCAAGATTGAAGAACAATTCCGTAAAGCTGTTAAGAATTGTCGATTTCCTAAAGTTTGTAATTTTATTTCCGTGCCCCATCCGAATAATACCCCATTGGAACTTGCCTGGCGCCGGATGCCAAGAGAATTGCTTAAAGAATTTTTGGATCATACGCCCATTGATGAAAGATCAGATGCATTTGATCCCGGCGGTTTGCGAGCCAAAGGATTGTTAATGCCCTTCGAGTCTTTTATTGCTGAGCAGACTGACGGAGGGGTGCTCTATCATGGGACGCCCTACTTGGAAAATCTATTTTACATGGTTCGTTCAGGTCTCTATGTCAGCTCAAAGGTCCAAGGAGGGGATGCATGTGGACGTGGATTTTATACAACACCAAATCCCTCAGTTGCCATGGAGTATAGTCGTGGCGTGGGTTTTCTTATGCCTTTACCTTTGAATCAATCGCCCCATATTCGCATTTTGTCTCTGAATAGGTGCCCTTCGGAAATTATTGCAGAAGCTAAAGATAAAGGGGAAGATCTCCATCAATATCTCGCAACGGTCTATGGTATTGATATCATCATCAATCAGCACATTTTAATCCAAAATATGGACGCGCTCATTCTCCCGAGAGATATACCGCAATGGCTTGATACAATACAAAAGCCCCTGATGGAGCGGATATCCCAGCTTTCAGAGTCTCAAGGATTGTCCTCCGATTTTGAGAGGGATTGGAAGAAAGGAAATACGACGGATAACATTTTTTGGATGCTTTATCAAAAAACGCCCCTTTTAACACAACTTCTCAAGACGGTTCTTCCTTGGTTCAAGGATCTGGATCGTATGAAAGAAACTCTAAAGTCATTGCAGCGTCTAAATATTGTATCCACGCCCCAATTCCACGAGGAACTTCTCAATCAAATTCACGCCATAATTTTACACGGTTCTAAGGAAGAACAAGAAAATCTAATCGGTTGGCACCACATTTTATGGGATGCAAAGATCTCTAGAATTTCTGTGAGTAAAGAGCTTTCTTCTTCTGTTATCATGTCTTGGCTGCCGCATATTACTGAAGATAATTACAACGGAATCATCCGCATGATTATTTTAGTGGAAAACGATGCTCAGCTTCTTGAAGATATAGCGACTTATTTTATCCCCTTGTTGTCAGAAACGAACCTACTAGAATTTGATCTCAGTCGGACTTTTGTGACAGATTTGTCAAAGGATTACAGTGTTTGGAGAAGCCGTTCAGGGTTCCCTAACAAAAGAATTATATCGATTATTTCTGAGAAGGTAAAGAATGCGTTTGCAAGAGAAGATATCAAAGAAATACGAGACTTCGTAGACAAAGAAGCTCCGAATAAAACTTTTTATTATTGGACTCCCTCAAGTCTATATAAGGATCTTTTGGAGACGGCTTTTAAAACCTTTGTACAGAGGCAAGAGAAAGAGGCGCAAATGCTCTGTATGGATATTGTGACATGTCTTGCAAGAGAAAGCTCCGGAAGAGGTAAATGTCGCGCAGATGAAAAAGATGGTCGCAGTGGACGTATAACTGCCGCAAAGGTTTTTTTAAAAGATTTTAAAATCCAAACGGATTTCATCGGATTGCTCAAGCAAACTCCTGATTTAGTGACTTACGAAGGAGTGCAAGAATTCTGTAATACGTATGGTCTAGACAAAGCTGCCAATGATTTACTGGTATCGGTGTTATTGTCTATACTTATTAACCCAGCATCTTCCCCTGAAACTAAAAGGGGAGCAAAAGTCTGTCTGGGATCCATCGTAGATCTTAAAGAAGGGGTGAAGATTTCTTTGTAGCAGGCAATGGAGCTTGCAAAAGCTTCGGGTTCTCTCGTTCTTCACCTCAATTCATTCAAAGCTATTTTTCATAAATGGGATGAGTTAAAAAGTAGAGAAAAGGGAGGAAGGGCGATAAGCCGGATTTTGTCGTGAGTCATCATTCCTCTAATGCGGCTATTTTAAGCTTTCAAACGGTGCGGAAAACACCTCAAGCTATTTCTGCCTTGCTTCGGATAGGGTTTACAGCGCTCCTTAGTTACCTAAAGAGGATAGACTCCTAAAGTCTAACTTTTCACCCTGCTTCCTTAAATGGTTTCCCATTTAAAGAACGGAATAGTCTCTGTTGCACTTTCCGTCGCCTTACGACGCCCAGCCGTTAACTGGTATCCTTTCCTGCGAAGTCCAGACTTTCCTCTGTCTCAATAAAGAAACAGCGATAACTTACCCTTCCTTCCTTTTCTCTACTCTTTAGAGGCAATGGCAAAGCAAGCTTTGCCATTGCCCCTTTATAATAAAAATGCGGAGGACTGCTAGCCTCCGCATTTTTATTCGTAATCGAATGTATTTATACGCCAACAGCGGCTTTACGGCGGCGCTTCTTGGTTGCTGCTGTTGTCCCTTCGAGCTCTTCACTTTCTTGCCAGTAGTGAATTCGGGAACAATGCTCGCAAAATACAAGGCGCTCTCCCTTTCGGACTACGTTCTCGTGCTGGGCTGTAAGCGCGATGTGGCAGCCGCTGCATGTTCGGTTTTCAATCGGCACAACAACGCGATCTTTCTTGTTGTTGAGGAGTCTTTCGTAGATTTTCATCACTTCTGCGTCTGCTGATTTTGCCAGGTGATCGCGAGACGCTTTGAGCTCTGATCCCTCTTGGTTTATCGCTCGGATGCTCGTTTGGATCTCGAGTTCTAAATTCTTGCTGCTCTCTTCTGACAACCGGAGAGATTCTTTAATTTTTTCTAAAATTTCTTCTTCGAGGTTGCGCTTGTCAATCATATCGCTTGCGATATGCTCGGTGGCCACTCGCTCTCTTTCTGAAGAGGACATTTCTTGATTCAACGCATTGAAATCATCCACTTTCTTAATCGAGCTTTGCTTGGATTCTAATTTTTTAAGCCGATCCTTAATTTCGCCGATTTTTATTTCTTGCGCAGAGATCGATTTGCTCAGTTCGACAATTTCGGTCTCTTTGTCTTTCTGCTGCTTGCGAAGCTCTTGACGGAGAGAATCAATGTGGTCTAACTCTCCCAAACGGGTCTTCTTAATGCGCATAAGGCGGAGCATTTTCATGTCGAGTTCTTGAATGTCGAGAATGACCTTAAGGGACGGATGCATGGATTCCTCGTGTGAATTTATAGGAGGATTATACCCTTTTGGAAGGAAAACATGCAATTTGTTTTGATTTTCCTCCCGAAACAGCGTATCTTTTTAGTTAAAAGCGAGGGAAGATGTCCTATTTAAAAAAATACTTTAACGCCGTGCCTGAAAACAAAAGAACTTCATCTGCAATTGGTTACATGGCAGCCCTTGACTCCGTTGCCTCAGTAGATTCTGAAATTGCGGGGAAAATAGTCCAAGAGCTTCGCGATCAAAGATCTCATTTAAAACTCATCGCATCGGAAAATTTCTGTTCTCTGCCGGTTCAGCTTGCGATGGGCAATTTGCTCACCGATAAGTATAGTGAAGGCATTGTGGGTCACCGGTTTTACGCCGGGTGCGAAAATGTGGACGTCATCGAGGGGAAGGCAAACGAGTATGTAAAAGAACTTTTTGGAGCGGACCACGCCTACGTTCAGCCCCATTCCGGCGCCGATGCAAACCTCGTCGCTTTTTGGTCTATCTTGATTCATAAAGTTCAGTCCAAAGAAATAGAGAGGCTGGGAAAGAAAACTTTAGATGAATTATCGAAAGAAGAATACGAAAAGGTGCGAGAGCTTTTGGTGAACCAGAAGGTGATGGGGATGGCGCTTGGCTCGGGCGGCCATTTAACCCACGGATACCGACATAATATTTCTTCAAAAATGATGCATTCTTCCTTTTATGATGTGGATCCGGCCACAGGCCTTCTCGATTATTCGATGATTGAAAAACTGGTAAAACAGGAAAAACCGCTCATCTTAATTGCCGGGTATTCGGCCTATTCGAGACTGATTGATTTTGCCAAAATGCGCGAGATTGCCGATACTGTGGGCGCAGTTCTTATGGTGGATATGGCCCATTTTGCAGGTTTAGTGGCTGGCAAAGCTATGCAAGGAAATTACAACCCGATCCCTTTTGCCGATATTGTGACTTCAACAACCCATAAAACATTGCGGGGACCAAGGGGCGGCCTTGTCCTTTGTAAAAAAGAATATAAAGAAGTAGTGGATAAGGGGTGTCCTCTTGTTTTGGGAGGGCCTCTTCCTCATGTGATGGCGGCCAAGGCTCTTGCCTTTAAAGAGGCTTTAACGCCTGCGTATAGAACCTATGCTCACAATGTGATTTCGAATGCGAAAGTGTTAAGTGCTGCCTTGATGGAGAAGGGGGCTCGCGTTTTGACCGGAGGGACGGATAATCACTTAATGGTATTTGATGTGGCGTCAAGTTTTCATTTGAATGGAAGGCAGGCAGAGTCGCTTCTTCGCGAGGCAAAGCTCACCGTGAATCGGAATGCGATTCCTTTTGATGTCAATGGTCCTTGGTATACATCCGGAGTGAGAGTGGGGACGCCTGCGATGACGACTTTGGGGATGGGAGCTGCCGAGATGAAGGAAATTGCGTCCATTATTGTCGATTTATTAAGCCAAGCAAAACCCGCCCATGACCCGAAAACTAACGGGCCGTCAAAGGCAAAGGCGACAGTCCCTGAGGCCGTGATGTTGAAAGCGCGCTTGCGGGTAGCTGATCTTTTGAAAGGTTTTCCCTTGTATCCGGAGTTGCACATCGACGAAAATTGATGTTTTAAGCGATGATAAAAGAAAAGTAGGAGAGATGTATGGCAGAGGAATTGCGCGAGGACAAAAGTTCTAAAAAAGTAAACGATAAAATTGACCAGGCATTATTAGAAAAGAGACGAATTTTCCTCTCTGATGCTGTAGATTCCGATACGGCAAAGGAAATCATAAGAAAAATTTGGTATCTCGATCACATTGCTCCCGGCAAGCCGATTCTGTTTGTGATCAATTCTCCGGGGGGATCTGTGGATTCCGGCTTTGCGATATGGGATCAGTTCAAAATGATCTCTTCACCGGTTATTACTCTCGTCACAGGTCTTGCTGCGTCAATGGGATCGCTCCTAAGCCTAGTAGCAACCAAGGGAATGCGTCTTGCTACAGAAAATGCGAGGATCATGATTCACCAGCCATTAATTGGCGGCGTGATTCGCGGTCAAGCGACCGATCTTGATATCCAAGCCAAAGAGATGCTCAAAACGCGCGCAATGCTCGTGGAGATCTATGCGCAATCCACAGGGAAAGAGGCTGCTGCAATTGAAAAAGCGATCAACCGAGATAATTGGATGACCGCTCAAGAAGCGCAAAAGTTTGGGCTTCTCGATAAAATCGTGACTTCAATGAGTGAAGTTGACGCGTTTATGCGTTAGAGATATAGTCGATTAAATTTAATTTCGCATCATCTGGCCGCGCCAAAGCGCCGAATTTCAAAAAACGCAAAGCACCTAGTATTAAACCAATACAAGGTGCTTTGCGTTTTTTAAAATTCGGCAGCTTTCGCTGCGGCCAGATGGTGCAAAATTAAATTTAATCGACTATAGTCTCTGTACTGGAAAAAAATTTAAAACGCAAAGACGCAAAGAAAGATTACCTTTGCGTCTTTGCGCGTTAGCGTCTTTATGGGCGGTATATAGAATTTGAGTTGTTTTTGGGTTGGTTTATTCGATGCAGCCTACCCTTCAAAGCGCGTGCAGTTGGCTCTCGACATGCAGAAAACCCCTTGGTCTGCATTATTTGTTTTTCTATATCAGCCCATATTTTGCTTTCGGATTTTAATCCGTTGGTTTGCCTTTCAAATTCTTTAACAAGAGATGATAAAAGTCGATTTTTCATTAATATGCATACTCTTAGCCTTGTTTTATCTTGTTGGTTGTTTTCTGTAATATTGTGGGTTCTATTGCAAAGATTTTCACAGTCTGCTTCTACTCTATTTAGGTTCTCGCGTAGACGCTCTAGATAATCTGTATTAGATTTTTCAGGAGCCGCTGCGAACATAAAGGCGAAGAGAGATGTGACACTAAGGAGACCAAGAACACAAGCTAATTTGTCTGATGTTGAGGTCGATGGCGTTCCTGGGTATGCTTCGAACACTGGTTTCTGGGGAGATTTTATGTTTGGTTCTATCATAAGATTCCGAATTTAAAGGAAAACAACATATAATGAAGCATCTTAAATGTCGAGATATACCGCTCGTGATTGAAGAATCGGCGTTTGGGCGGG
>CAZQNB010000032.1:0-2050 GCA_964594545.1 uncultured bacterium
TTTTTCGATATTTTTGCTGACTACCTCTATCTCCCGATGAAGTTTCACAACACAAGGGATATTGGTGGCTTAAAAGCAGGGCTTGGACTATGCGGAAGATATTAACCATTTCTAACAAAAAAAGAGGAGTTTAACAATGATAGGTACAATTTTAGTCGTTATTTTAGTGCTGCTGCTTATTGGAGCCATACCGCGATGGAACTATAGCCGCAGCTGGGGGTATGCACCTTTTGGGGCATTGACAACCATTTTGATTATTATTTTAATCTTATGGCTACTCGGCGTGGTCTAGGGTTTAGGAAACATATGCAAGTGCTCATAAAGCCTAAGGTAACCCCCCCGAAACGGGGCCCTGTTTACCTGAATTTTATGGGCAGTTATATAGTCGATTAAATTTAATTTTAATCGACTATAAAACATGCTGTAATTTCAACTACAGTATGTTTTAAACAGGTTTAAAGCTTCTTCCGCAGACAGTCTATCTTTTGGTTCAGGATCAAGCATTGCGTTGATAAGGTCCAAAAGGAATCGAGGCGTATCTGAACGAGCCTCAGACTTCAAACTCCAATTAGGATTGAGACGAGAGATCCATTCCTGACAGGCTGTCCCAGTAAATTCCCAATGAGGAAGGCTTTCTTTTGAGACCATCGCATGCAGAGACATTCCCAAGCTCCAAACATCCAATTTCCCTGTAACGCTTTGCTTTGCAAAATACTCCGGAGAGCCGACTGGGATTGTCGTTATTCCATGTTCTTCCTCGCCAAATTTACGAAAAGAGCCAAAATCAGAAATAACCGCCTTTACACCCCCTTCTTTCGTTTTTTTAAGAAGAAGGTTGTTTGGGGAAATATCTCCATGCACTCCCTTTTTAGAAATAGTCGCGAGCCCTTCGAGCCACTGTCCTATCGCACTCAATATCTGATCCATTGTAAGTGAAAATCGTGGCGCTGTGAGATATGTAGTCACATTACATTCATACTTCGGCAGAAATATAGCGCGCTTATTTCCAAAAACCCCCCCTGCAATAAGAGAAATGATTCCTATTTCTCCGGAAAATTCGCGAAGAGTGGTGATTTCTCTATCAAAATGCGCGTTTTTTGAGGTTGTAAATTTTTCCGGCTCTCTAAGTGTTTTTTTGGCGGCAAGCACCAAATCTTGATTCGGAGCTGTTAGCCATATAGCCAGCCTTACCTTCCCAAACGTACCGCTACCCAAAGGGCGACTTCCTTTTACATTTATGAACACCTGCAGGGAAGATCCCTTGAAGTCAAAATACATCCCGGGCACGTTTTTTGTTTTTGATGGATGCTCAGTCCTTCTGTAGATACTGCCAAGGATCAAGCGAATTGCGTACGATCTATTCGATATAAAAAACTCCAAATTCTCAGGATTTAAATATTGTTTTGCAACTACAGCAATCTTTCCTAGCCTCTGACCTGTCGCATGACTTATCTCAAAGAATTCCGGCAATCTTTCAGGGGTGCCTTGCAAGTTCCTCAAGGTCGATACGGAAATCCCCTCCTCCCGTAAGTCTGACTCTTTTATCCATACCGAAAGCGTCTTTTGAGTGGGTACATCCTCTATCCCTAAACAGACCCAAGCCAAACTCTCTTTTGGATCCGTTGTTTGACAGAGGAATGAAGGGCCCGGGAAATGTGTAAAGCGGACTCTATTACTCTCAACAAGACTGCTTTTAATCATAAGACCCTCTATTCCTCGTCGGATTCCAGAAGTTTCTGTTCGTCAGAAACGGGGATAAGGCGCCCCAAATAATTGTCCTGTGAAATCACAGGCTTGCCGCTCTTCTCCTCCAATTCTAATCTTGCATTCCTAGCAATTCCGCCGCCTATTTGAGCGGCATTTTTATTCTCCCCAAATCCTTGAGCATCTCGGTTCACTGCAATTTCTTTTGTCGCAGCGTCTCCCAGCATGGAAAAGATCAGTTCGAGATCTGTCATGTGATCTCTCAGATTTTCTTGGGCAAGCCCCTTATGCTCCTTATACTCGGAAGGCGTCATCCCAAAAGTGGCTTTAGAAATTTCAGCGGTTA